>JBGSVS010000072.1:0-20138 GCA_041752895.1 Tabrizicola sp. | reverse complement strand
CCGGTCGCCTCCGTGTCCTGCGTCGACTTCCATCTGGTCACCGAGAAACGGCCTTCGGTGGAGGAGGTGAATGCGACCTTTCGGGCGGCGGGCGGGGTGATCGGGGCGACCGACCGGCCGCTGGTGTCCACCGATCTGCGGGCGCGGCCGGAGTCGGTAGTGATGGCCTGCCCGGAGACGAAGGTCTCGGCAGGGGGGATGCTGCGGGTCTTCGGGTGGTACGACAACGAGTGGGGATTTTCCAACCGGATGCTGGATGTGGGTCATCGGATGGGGTGATGTGTCCACGGTGGACAATCGCCTGAAATATCATGATTTCAATGTCTTGGTCGCGGACATTAGGGATTTGTAAGGATTCGCCCGCGGTGCTTTTGGACCGCTCGTCGTCGACTTCGTCGCTCTTCGCTTGGGTCTCTCCGACGAGGAGACGAAGTCGCACGAGGAGGCGTCAGACGGGCTTGGTGAACAGGATCCACTCCAAGGCCTCGACGCGCCAGTCGTCTTTCACAATTGGGCGGCGGGCGACTTCCCGGTATCCCTTGGCGCGGTAAAGGCGCAGGGCGTCGTGGTGGGTGTCCTCGGCGATCAGGCTGATGGTGGTGCGGCCTGCCTTGCGGGTCACCTCCTCGGCCTTGGCGAGGAGGGCCGAGCCAAGCCCTTTACCGCGATGCTGGGGATAGGTTGCCAGCACGTTCAGATACCATGAGCCGGGGGCGAGGTTTTCAAGCTCCAGCAAGGGCACGAAGATCGAGGGCGTGCCCGGCTCGATCGGTTCAGGTTCGAACGCGGCCGGGTAGCCGAGAAGGCAGGCCGCAACCTCGCCATCGTCCTCCGCCAGCCAGGCGTTGCGATAGGAGAAATTGCCGGTCTCGCGCGCGGCACGCTCTCGCCCGTAGGCGAGGGGGTCCACCCCCGGCCCGGCGGATTTTTTCCAGAAATGCAAGGACAGCTCGTCGGCGGCCATGTTGACGAAGCGGACCAGATGGTCGGCGTCGGCCGATTGGGCGTCACGGATCAGCATGGGGCACCTCCTGTTCCGATGCGTTTGAACCAGCGCAAGCGGAGCCGTGCAAGGCGGAAACCGACGGGAAATGGCGCACCCCGACCTTGCGTGCCGGGGACCGCAGTCCTACCAAAGGGAAACAACAAGGAGAACCGCCATGACCGACACCGTTTTCCGCTTTCCCGCCCCGGGACCCGAACCGATGGTCACTGACCTGGAAGGCTGGGTGAAGACCGAAGGCGCGCCCTCGATGAAGACCTGGGTCCAGCACACCAGCGCCGATGGCAGCGTGATCAGCGGCACCTGGGAGGCGACCGTGGGCTCGTGGCACGCGTCCTACAAGTTCTACGAATTCGTCCATCTGATCGAGGGGCAGATCACCATCACCCCGGACGGGGGCCAGCCCGTGACGCTGCGGCCCGGCGATGCCTTCGTGGTCGAACCCACGTTCAAGGGCACCTGGAAGATCGAGGCCCCGGTCAAGAAGCACTTCTGCATCAAGCTGAAGTAGGGTCAGTCCAGCCCGTCATCGGGGATGTTCAGCACGGTCCCGCAGGCCTTGCAGTGCACGGCATCGTGGTCATGGCGGCGCAGGCCGCAAGTCGGGCAGGGGAAGTTCGCCTTGGGCGGCCGCAGCACGACCTGCACCAGCCGAAGAAACAGGCTGATGCCGAAGATCATGATCGCCACGGACAGAAGCTTGCCCCAGTTGCCGACCAGAGTGATGTCTCCGAACCCGGTGGTCGAAAGCGTTGTCACGGTGAAGTACAGCGCATCGACGTAGTTGGTGATCTTGTCGTTCACGCTGACCTGCGTCTGGTAGACCAGCGCGGTCATCGCGAAGATGAAGATAAGAAGGTTCAGGCCCGCGCGGATCGTGGTCCCGTGCCTGCGGAAGCCGGGGATGTCATCGCGCAACTGGTCCAGCGTCTGAGGCGAATGGAAGACGCGATACAGACGCAGGACCCGTAGAAACGCCAGCCCCTCGCCCCAGATCGGGAACAGCAGCGAGACGATCACCAGAAGATCGGCGATGCCCCAGAAGCTGAAGATTTCCTTCAGCGGGCGGCGCGAGATGAGGAGTCGGGCCAGGAAGTCGGCCAGAAAGACCGCGCCGATGGCAAGGTCGATCCTTGTGTGTTGCGCACCGCGTTCCAGGAAGGACGAGACGACCAGCCAGGTCACGGTGAGAAGGTCGAAGGCCAGGAGGAGATAGCGGAAGCGGTCTCCGGTTTCGCCTGCGCTTTCATAGAGGGTGCGGAGGCGGGTGCGGATCGTGGTGTCGGCCATGCGGTGTGGGTCCCCTTTGGCGGCGAGACTAGCCGGGGGCGGCGGGCCTGTCAGGGGGGAAAGGGCCGGGCTGCAACGCCCGGCCCCGTGGTTCAGTGGTCGGCCTTCGAGGCGGCGGCCTTGATCGCGTCGGTCTGATCCTCGGTGCCGTTGAAGAAGGCGTTGAGGATGACGGCGGTGATCGAGGCCAGAAGGATGCCGCTTTCGATCAGCGGGTGGATGTCATGCGGCATCCACTGCTTGAAATTCGGCGCGACGAGGGGGATCATCCCCATGCCGATGGACACCGCGACGACGAACAGGTTGTTGCGGTTCTTGGCGAAGTCGACGCCCGCAAGGATGCGGATGCCGGTGGCGGCGACCATGCCGAACATGACAAGGCCTGCTCCGCCAAGGACCATGGTCGGGACGGATTCCACCAGCGCTCCCATCTTGGGGACGAGGCCAAGGACCACCATGATCAGCCCGCCCGCGACGCAGACGAAGCGGCTTTTGACCCCGGTGACGCCGACAAGGCCGACGTTCTGGCTAAAGGAGGTGTAGGGGAAGGTGTTGAAGATGCCGCCGATCAGGGTGCCGAGGCCATCGGTGCGCAGGCCTGCCGACAGCATGGGGCGGGTCACGGGTTTGCCGGTCATGTCGCCCAGGGCCAGGAACATGCCGGTGGATTCGATCATGACGACGATCATGACAAGGGTCATTGTCACGATCATAACCAGATCAAAGGTTGGCGTCCCGAAGTGGAACGGCGTGATGAGGCCGAACCAGCTGGCATCGGCGACCTTGGTGAAGGTCATCTTGCCCAAGGCCACGGCGATGACGGCGCCGATGATGATGCCGAGAAGGACCGAGATGTTGGCGACGAAGCCCTTGGCGAAGCGGGCGATCAGCAGGATCGAGATGAGGACCACTGCCGAGATGCCGACGTTGCCCAGTGGGGCGTAGGCGGGGTTCATCATCGTGGCGGCGGGGGCGAACTTCGGCGGAAGCTCGGCCACGCCGGTGACGGTGCCGGCGGTTGCGCCTTCAGTGACGGCTTTCAGCCAGTCGGCATGCGCGGGATCGACGATCATCGGCGCGGTCGGGCCGACGGGGTTGCCGAAGATCCAGTTGATGCCGATCCGCATCAGGCTGACACCGATGACAAGGATGATCGTGCCGGTCACGACGGGCGGGAAGAACCGCAGCATCCGGGAGACAATCGGCGCGATGAGGATCGAGATCACCCCGGCGGCGATGATCGCGCCGAAGATCGCGCGGGCGCCTTCCGGTCCCGGGTTGGCGTTGGCCATCGCGACCATCGGGCCGACGGCGGCGAAAGTGACGCCCATCATCACCGGCAGCTTGATGCCGAACCATTGGGTCGCGCCCATCGACTGGATCAGGGTGACAAGGCCGCAGACGAAAAGGTCAGCCGAGATCAGGAAGGCGACGTCCGCCGGTTCCAGTTTCAGCGCGCGCCCGACGATGAGGGGCACGGCGACGGCGCCTGCATACATCACAAGGACATGCTGCAGGCCGAGAGTGAAAAGCTTGGGTGGCGCGAGGATCTCGTCCACGGGATGCGTGGTGGTCATTGGGTTCTGTCCCTTTCCCTTGGGGCTTGTTGCTGTTCGCGCCGTCTGCACATTGCCCCTGCATGCGCTCCGGTTAGGGCCCCCGTTAGGGGGAAAGGACCGTCCACGGTTGGGTGTAACGGTGTTCTTCAAGGTTCGGGGTCGTCCCGATGCGGTCGACCACGGCAAAGAGGCCGGGGGCGGAAAGCGGTGTCAGCACGCCGTGCCATGTGCCCCGGTGCAGGTTGATGCCCTGGGCGCCGTTGGTCAGGAACGAGCGCGGGGTTGCCTGCGGACCCTGGGCTACGATGACCAGGAACGGGTTCTGGGTCATGGGCAGGAAGGCCTGCGAGCCTTCGGGATGACGCTCGATGAGGTCGAATTCGTAGGGCAGGGCGCGGGGCTCGGCTTGGAAGATCGAGATGCCGCCCCCTGCGTCGCCGAAGTCGAGGGTCGCGCGGTCGTGGTGGCGCTTGCACATCCCTTCGTTGATCAGGCGGAAGTGGCCGGTCGCATCGAGGACATCGCCAAAGGGGGCGAAGGCTTCGGCAGTGAGGGGCTGAACCCGGATCTGATGCATGGCGGGCCTCATGCGGTGGCGACCCAGCCACGAAAGGCCAGGGCTGCGTAGAACGGATTGACGTCGTGGAAACCTGCCTGACGCAGCAGCTCTTCCTCGGCGTCTGGAGAAAGAATGGTGAGGCGCGCCAGCAGCTCCTCCCGCTTGTCGGGGGTGAACGAGATGCCCGAAAGCCCGGCAAAGGCCGCAAACCGCGCCATCCAGATCGCGTCTTCCGCCGGGCCACGGGGGAAGGAGTGATGCGCCATCACGAACCGCGCCCCGGGTCGCAAGCGCTGATGAAGGGCGCGCAGGGTTGGAAGGCGGTCGTCCGGCCCGATGAAGGGCATGGTCAGGATGCAGGTCGCACCGTCGAAGGGGCCGTTGGGTGCGTCATCCACCGTGCCGCAGACCAGCTGAACGCGATCGGCCAACGGGCCAAGCGTCTGGCGCGCGATGTCCAGCATTGCAGTGCTTGGGTCGACGCCGGTCAGACGCCATCCGGGGTGGGCATTGGCAAAGGCCCGCAGCTCCAGCCCACCCCCCGCGCCAAGGACGAGGATTTGGCCGTCAGCGGGGGCCGCTTCGGCCAGCAGGATGGCAGCCATGCGCTGCAAGTCGGCGAAGCCCGGAACCAGTCTTGGGGGGCCGTCACCATAGCCCGCGACGCTTGCGGCGTCGGCGAAGGGGTTTGCGGCCGTCACCGCGGTGGCCCAAACGCGCCGGGGCCGCGCAGTTTGGCGTGGCGGTTGACGTCCTTGTAGAGAAGCTAGCGAAAGCGGCCCGGTCCGGCGGCATAGCAGGCCTGCGGGCAATAGGCGCGCAGCCACATGAAGTCGCCCGCCTCGACCTCGACCCAGTCCTGGTTCAGCTTGTAGACGGCCTTGCCTTCCAGGACGTAGAGGCCGTGTTCCATCACATGCGTCTCCTCGAACGGGATGACGCCGCCGGGTTGGAAAGTGACGATGTTCACATGGGCGTCGTGGCGGAGGTCGTCGGGTTCGACAAAACGGGTGGTGCCCCAGCGATTTTCAGTATCGGGCATGAAGCGGATCGGCACATCGCGTTCGTTGATGACGAAGGCTTGCGGTGCGGTCACGCCCGGTGCGGGTTCATAAAGCTTGCGCAGCCAGTGGAAACGGGCCGGGGTCTTGCCTTCGGCCAGCAGCGTCCAGCGGCTGCCAGCCGGGATGAAGGCATAGGACCCGGCCTCCATCTCATAGCCGGTGCCGTCGAGGGTCAGCGTGGCAAGGCCTTCGGTGAAGAACAGCCAATGCTCGGCTCCGGCCTCGGGATCGGGGCTGTCAGAGCCACCACCAGGGGCAACTTCCATCACATACTGACTGAAGGTTTCGGCAAAGCCCGACATCGGGCGCGCAATGAGCCAGAGCCGGGTTCCGCGCCAGCCTGGCAGAAAGCTGGTGACGATATCCGAAAAGCACCCCCGCGGGATGAAGGCATAGGCGGTGGTGAAAACCGCGCGCTGGGTCATCAGGGCGGTCTGTGGCGGCAGGCCGCCGGGCGGGGCGTAGTAGCCAGTCATGGCAGTTGATCCTTGAGGCGCAGTTCGGCGATGCGCTCTACCTGTTTGCAGGCGGTCGCGAATTCCGTGGCAGTATCGTTGTCGATGCGGGTCTGGAAGGCCTGCAGGATCGAGGCCTTGGTATTGTCGCGGACGGCGATGATGAAGGGGAAGCCGTGCTTTGCGACATACGCCTCGTTCATCTGCTGGAAGCGGCTTCGCTCATCGTCGGTCAGGGCATCCAGCGCGGCAGAGGCCTGTTCGGCGGTGCTGTCCGGTGTCAGGCGCTTGGCGGCAGCGAGTTTCCCGGCAAGGTCGGGGTGGGCCTTGAGGACCTTGAGGCGTTCCTCGGGCGAGGCGCTGCGGAACATCCGGGTCAGGGCGTGGTGGAGGCCCGCCGCTGAGTCATGGGCGGGGCCAAGCTCAAGGTCGAAAGCGCGTTCGGCGATCCAGGGGGAATGTTCGAAAATGGAACCAAAGCGGTCAACGAAGCGCACGCGGGTCATCTGGCTGGGCCGTTCAAACCGCTTGTGAGGATGGGTCTTTTTCCAATGATCCGCAATGTCGATCCGGCGCGGGAACCAGACGCCGGTGTGCGATTGTGCATAATCGAGGAAGCGCTTCAGACTCGCGATCTTGCCCGGGCGGCCGATCAGGCGGCAGTGCAGGCCGATCGAGAACATCTTGGCCGCGCCCGCCTGACCTTCGGCATAAAGCGTGTCGAAGCTGTCCTTGAGATACTGGTAGAACTGTTCACCCGTGATGTAGCCCGGGGCGGTGGCAAAGCGCATGTCGTTGGCTTCCAGCGTGTAGGGGATCACCAACTGGTCGTGGTCGCCATATTCGCGCCAGTAGGGCAGGTCGTCGTCGTAGGTGTCGGAGATCCAGGCAAGCCGCCGCGTCTCGGCCGTCAGCCGGACGGTGTTCATGCTGCAGCGGCCGGTATACCAGCCCTGCGGAGGCGCGCCCACGACTTCCTCATGCAGGCGGAAGGACTCGGCGATCTGGGCGGCTTCCTCGGCCTCGGTCATGTCGCGGTGGTCGACCCATTTCAAACCGTGCGACGCGATCTCCCACCCGGCGGATTTCATTGCGGCGACCTGTTCGGGGTTGCGGGCAAGCGCGGAGGTCACGCCGTAGATGGTGACCGGAATCGACTTTTCGACGAAAAGTCGGTGCAGCCGCCAGAACCCGGCCCGCGCGCCGTAGTCGTAGATCGATTCCATGTTCCAGTGGCGCTGTCCTGGCCAGGGCGCGGCCCCGGCGATGTCGGAGAGGAACGCCTCGGACTGGGCATCGCCGTGCAGGATGTTGTTCTCGCCGCCCTCTTCGTAGTTGAGGACGATGGACACAGCGATCTTCGCCCCGCCGGGCCAGCAGGCATCGGGCGGGTTCGGGCCGTGGCCACGGAAATCGCGGGGGTAACGGTTCACGGACGGCGTCTCCTTCTTGGGGGGCGACACTAGGGGATAATTGCGGAAAGCATTTTCAGGATTTCACGAAAGGTCATATGCGGTGAAGGCCGGGTCGCATGCCGGACGGTTTCGTGGTCAGATAAGCAGCAAAGCGATGGAGGGTGCTGAATGGGACGGCTGTCGACGCATGTGCTGGACACCGCGAAGGGCAAGCCCGCGGCGGGGGTGAAGATCATGCTTTACCGCATTTCCGGGCAGAGTCACCGCAAGGTGAAGGAAGTTGTCACGAATGCCGACGGCCGGACCGATGGGCCGCTGCTGGAAGGCGAGAAGCTTGAGGCCGGGAGCTATGAGCTGGTCTTCTGTGCGGGCGATTATCTGCGTGCCAGCGGGCAGGCAGGCGAAGGTGTTCTTTTCCTTGATGAAATTCCGATCCGTTTTGGCGTGCCGGACGCCAGCCAGCACTACCACGTGCCGCTACTGATCTCGCCCTTCGCCTATTCGACCTATCGCGGGTCCTGAGGCGGATCGTTTCCTGCCCAGAAAAGGTCTTGAAAGCGTCACTTGCGGTTTGGACAGGAGCGGCATTAATTGGCCGCGTCTTGTTTTTCGGCTCAAGGAGAACCGTATGTTTCGGATGAAGACTTTCGCTGCAGCTCCCGTTTTTGCGATGCTCTTGGGCGGGACCGCCCATGCCGCCCTGACGGCGGACCAAGTCTGGCAATCCTGGAAGGATGCCGGTGCACTTGTCGGCCTTACGGTTTCGGCCGCGACTGAGAACAACTCGGACGGCGTCCTGACGCTGAACGGCGTGTCGATCGCGCCGGAAGGGATGGCCGGGCTTACGATCTCGGATATGACGCTGACCGAAGAGGATGACGGCTCGGTCACCATCGAACCCGGTGCGGACATCGGCGTGGCGATGGAGGCACCGAGCGAGGGCGCGGTGAAGCTGACCCATGACGGGCTGGTGCTGACCGCGCGCGAAGCCGATGGCGGGATGGCCTACGACTATGAGGCCGCACAGCTGGATGTCGTCTACGACACGAAATACCCGGGCATGTCCTTCGATGGCAGCGAGGCACCCACGGTGGCCTCGGCCGGGACTGTCGGCTTCACCAACCTGTCGGGCACCTATTCCGACACCCCCGGCACCAACCGGGTCTTCGGGCTGGACATCATGGCCGACACCCTTGCCTACAACACAAACCTCGACGATCCGGGGATGGAGATGAAGCAGGTCTCGACCAGCGAAACCGCCGGGATCGAGATGTCGATGGAATTCGCGCTGCCGTCGACCATCGCACTTGCGGCCATCGCCTCGCCGGCCGATTTTGCCACGGCGTTGAACGAGGGGCTGAGCGTCAACCTGACCACCAAGCAGGGCGAGTCCAACGGATCGGTGAAGCAGGAAAGCACCTTCATGCCGATGGATCTGACGGTCGCCGCGGGCGGCGGTGAGGGCACGCTTGTCTTCAACAAGGACACCTTCTCGGTCAAGTCGCAGGGCGGTGGGCTGAACATCGAGTCGGCCCCTGGCTTGATGCCGGTTCCGCTGAAGATCACGTCGGGCGGGGTGCAGGTCGACATGACGACGCCGGTCATCGCCACTGAGGCGGCAGGGGACTATTCCTTTGTCATGAAGCTGGCCGATTTCAGCCTGAACGAAGAAGCCTGGGCGTTGTTCGACCCGAACGCGACGCTTCCGCGTGACGCGGCGCAAATCGCCATCGACATCTCGGGCAAGACCACGATGGACCTGCCGGCGTTGATCGCGTCGGAAGAGACTGGCGTGCCCTACATCCCCGCACCGGAAAGCCTGAACATCACCGAGCTGGGCCTGCAGGTCGCGGGTGCGGCACTGGCCGGGACCGGGGCCTTCACCTTTGACAACTCGATGGGCATCCCGATGCCGCTGGGCGAGGCGAATGTCTCGGTCACCGGAGCGAATGCGCTGATCGACGGGCTGATCGCCATCGGCGTGGTGACCGAGGAAGACGCGATGGGCGCCCGGATGATGATGGGCATGTTCATGGTGCCGGGTGCGAACCCCGACGAGCTGACCTCGAAGATCGAGGCCAAGGAAGGCATGCAGATCCTGGTGAACGGCCAGCCGCTGCCGATGTAAGGCTTCGCAGCTTTGGACTTGAAAGGGCGGGGCTTCGGTCCCGCCCTTTTTCATTCGGGCGGTGGGCGGATCGCCCACCCTACCCAGTAGCGCGGCGCAGGTCGTCGCGGATCTGGGCTGACATGTAATCGGTGAACAGCTGGACCTTGGGGTCCTTGAGGTGGCGGTGCTGGCTAAGCGCGGACAGCTGGATCGGCAGCGGCGGCGTGGCGGTGGCCACCGGCACAAGACTGCCGTCCCGCAGGTGATCCGCTACCTCGAATATCGGCTTCAACACGATCCCGCGCCCGTCCAGCGCCCAGCCGGTGAGGACGTCGCCATCATCGGATTCAAAGGGGCCGGTGATCTCGAATCTCCGCGGGCCTTCGGGGGTCTGCAGGGTCCACTGGAACTCCTTGGCCCCCGGAAAGCGCAGGTTCAGGCAGTCGTGCCGGTCGCGGACCAGTGCCTCACCGTCGGCAGGCATTCCGCGCCGGGCGATGTAGGCAGGGGCGGCGCACAGCAGGCGCGGGCAATCGGCGATGGTGCGGACCTTGAGGGTGGAATCCTCCAAGAGGCCGAGGTGGAAGGCCACGTCGATCCCTTCGGCGACCACGTCGATGCCTCGGTCCGACAGGCGCAGGCGGACGTCGATCTGGGGGTACTGGTCCTTGAAGGTGGGAACGCGGGGCGCAATCAGGCGGCGACCGATCCCCAACGGGGCCGCAATGAAGATCGTGCCACGCGGGTTCTGCGTGACATCCATCACCGCGGCTTCGGCGTCGTCGATCGCTTCTAGCACACGCCGCGCGCCGTCATAGAAGATGCGGCCGTTCTCGGTCGGTTGCAGGCTGCGGGTTGTGCGGCTGAAAAGGCGCACGCCGAGATGCTTCTCCAGTTCCGATATCCGGGCCGAGGCGACGGCGGGCGAGGTGCGCTGATCGCGGGCGGCGGCGGACATGCTGCCCAATTCATAGACGCGGACGAACATGCGGATGTTGTTCACGTAGGACATTTATCGTCCCTGCTTGAAAGTGATGCGGCCTTTCTATGGATTAACAGAAAGGTGAGGCTCGGTATAGCGTTTCGAAAACCTTGGGGAGCGACACGATGTATGACTGGGTCGTCTTGTGGGAATGGGTCGAGATCGCGGCGCGCTGGCTGCATGTGATCACTGCCGTGGCCTGGATCGGGTCAAGCTTCTATTTCATCGCGCTGGACCTTGGCCTGCACCGCGACCGCAATCTTGCGAGCGGCGCGGATGGCGAGGAATGGCAGGTCCATGGTGGGGGATTCTACCACATCCAGAAGTATCTGGTGGCACCCGCGTCGATGCCCGACCACCTCGTCTGGTTCAAATGGGAAAGCTACGCGACCTGGCTGTCAGGGTTCGCCATGCTGGTGCTGGTCTACTATCTTGGAGCCGAGATGTTCCTGATCGACCCCGGCGTGATGGAGCTTTCGACGGTCCAGGCGGTGGCGATTTCCTTGGCGTCTCTGGCCTTCGGTTGGGTCGCCTACAACACGTTGTGCAAGGTCTTCGTGAACGCGGACCAGAACGTGCTGATGGTGGCACTATTCGTGGTGCTGGTCGGGATGTCGTGGTTCTACACGCAAGTGTTCAGCGGCCGCGCAGCGATGCTGCATCTGGGGGCCTTCACCGCCAGCATCATGTCCGGCAACGTGTTCTTCATCATCATGCCGAACCAGCGCGTCGTGGTCGCCGACCTGAAGGCGGGGCGGAAGCCGGACCCGAAGTATGGCAAGATCGCCAAGCAGCGGTCGACGCACAACAACTACCTGACGCTGCCCGTCGTGTTCCTGATGCTGTCGAACCATTACCCGCTGGTCTTCGCGACCGAGTGGAACTGGGTGATCGCGTCCCTCGTTTTCCTGATGGGCGTCACGATCCGACACTGGTTCAACACCAAGCATTCGCGCAAGGGCAACCCGCACTGGACATGGTTTGTGACGGTGCTGCTGTTCCTGGTCATCGCCTGGCTGTCGACCGCGCCGATGCGGGTGGTCGAGGGCGAGGCCAAGCTGCAGGGGGCGGCGCTGGTCTACGCCTCGGCGGACGGGTTCGAGGATGTGGTGGGGATCGTGCAGGGCCGGTGTTCGATGTGCCACGCGGCCGAGCCGGGTTGGGAGGGCCTGCATTGGCCGCCGAAGGGCGTGGTGCTGGAGACGGAAACCCAGATCGCGCATGAGGCGCGGCGGATCTACCTGCAGGCGGGGGTGACCCATGCGATGCCGCCGGGCAACCTGAGCTACATGGAACCGCAGGAGCGGGCGGCGATTGTGGAGTGGTTTCGGAAAGCGGGGAACGAGGACCCGGTTTAGGCGGGGGCCAAATTTCTTAAGTAAGAAATTTGTCAAAATCCTTGCTTAAGGATTTTGGGGTTCGTCACGGGAAGTGCTCTCGCGATCCTGCTTGTAGCACCGCATCCCGGGGAATTCCGGCAGCCAATCCTCGCGCCGGATGGTCCACAGCTCATAGGTTGGGCGGAACTTCGACGGCTCGTCCAGGCAGCCAAGGTTGATCCCGATCTCGTCCTCGAGATGCGCAAAAACTGGCGAGCCGCAGGTCGGGCAGAAGCTGCGGTCGCGGTAGTGGCGAGCCTCGCCCGTGAGGGTCACAGCGGTGTCGGGGAAGATGGCCGAGGCGTGGAACAACGCGCCGTGGTTCTTGCGGCAGTCCATGCAGTGGCAGACGCCGACACGGTAGGGTGGGCCGGTCGCCGTGAAACGCAACGCCCCGCAAAGGCAGCCGCCGGTGACGCTGTCCATGTCAGTCCCCCAGCTTGGCGTGAACCTCGTCGAGATCGACCGGACCCTTCGGCATCTTGTTTCCCGGGTTCTCGAAATCATAGCGGAAAAGCTGGAAGTCGCGTTTGTAGATTTCCCACATCAGGTGCATCGACAGGTCGTCGAAGTAGTCCTCGACCGGATGCAGCCGTTTCGGCCCGTGACCTTCACTTTCGTTGAAGCGAGGGATTTGCGCCAGGTCGATGGGGTGCTTCACCTGGATATTGTCCAGCACGACCTGCATGCCGGGATTGAAATCCTCGGTGAAGAAGATGTGGTTGTAGCGCCCGCCGTTGACGATGAAGGTCGAGACATGGCCCGCCATCGCCGACCAGTGGATGTCCGGCTCCATCGGCTTTTTCCAGCGGATGGTGTCGCGGGCGAACAAGAGGAACCGGCGGAAGCTGGCGATCTGGTCGAACTCCTGCTTGCCGTCGTCGCCGCCGACCTCGATCCCGTATTTCTGGATCAGAAGCGGGACGAGGTTACCGCGGTAGCGCTTGCCGTTGCGCTGGATGCCGCAGATCTTGTCGAAGAAGGACGACAGGATGCGGGTATAGGGATTGCGGACGCAGGTGAAGGCATAGACCTCGCGCCCGCGCACTGTGCGTTCGATGATCGGTTGGCTGGCATCCAGCGCCCATTTGTGCAGGCCGCTGGTGGCGTCATGGATGTCGCCGTCGAAGAACTGGCCCTGGTCGGAGTAGTACATGATCTGCCCGATGGTCGAGCAGGCGCATTTCGGCACCACCCGGTAGACGACGCTTTCGCTTTCCGTCATCCATGTTCCGGGAAAACCCATTGCGACCAATCCTCCTGACTTCGTCTTCCAGAGATGTGACCCCGGATTGCGGCAATCAAGCAGACATATTCGGGCTTTTCAAGGAACCACCGGGCAGTCTAGTCAGACAGGACACTGCATTTCCGGGCAATCGCAGGACCGATGACACAGATCGCCTTCATCCTTCTCTGCCACAAGGACCCAGAAGGGATCGTTGCCCAGACCCTGCGGCTGACCGCTGCCGGGGACTGCGTGGCGATCCATTTCGACGCCCGCGCCTCCAAAGCCGACTACGCGCGCATCAGGGCGGCCCTTGCCGGCAACCCCCAGGTGACCTTCGCGCGCCGCCGGTTGAAATGCGGCTGGGGGGAGTGGAGCCTTGTCGCGGCGACCCTGTCGGCGATGAAAGCCGCACTGGCCGATTTCCCGGGGGCCACGCATTTCTACATGCTGTCGGGCGACTGCATGCCGATCAAGACGGCCGAGTTCATCCATGCCCGGCTGGAAGAGGAAGAGGCCGATTATATCGAAAGCTTCGACTTCCATGGCACGGGCTGGATCAAGACCGGCATCCAGGAAGAGCGCCTGATCTACCGGCATTGGTTCAATGAACGGCAGCGAAAGTGGCTGTTCTACACCTCGCTGGAATTGCAGAAGAAATTCGGCCTGGCGCGGAAGGTCCCGGAGGATCTGAAGATCCGGATCGGCAGCCAGTGGTGGTGCCTGCGCCGCCGGACGGTCGAGGCGGTGATGGATTTCGTCGCGCGCCGTCCCGATGTGACGCGCTTTTTCTCTACAACCTGGATCCCGGACGAAACCTTCTTCCAGACGCTTGTCGCGCATCTGGTGCCCGACCGCGAGATCCGGACGCGCACTTTGACCTTCCTGATGTTCACCGACTACGGCATGCCGGTAAGCTTTTACGACGACCACTACGACCTTCTGATTTCCCAGGGATTCCTTTTTGCCCGCAAGATCAGCCCCGGTGCAAGGGAGCTGAAGGAACGGCTGGGCGCGCTTTACGCCGAAACCGGGCGCAGCTTTGATCTTTCGGACGAAGGGCGGCGGCAGTTTGCCTACCTCACCTCGCGCGGGCGCGAGGGCCGCCGCTATTCCCAGCGGTTCTGGGAGGCCGAGACAAGCCTTGGGCGCAGCCGGACGCTGATGATTGTGGCCTGCAAGAAATGGCACGTCGCCAAGCGGCTGGTGGAACGGGTGCGCGGGCTGACCGCGATTCCGGCGGTGGACTATGTGTTCAACGAACAGGCGACGGCGCTGCCTGACCTTGGCGGCATCGAAAGCTCGATCGACAAGCGGATGCGGCATCGGCGGGCGCTGGTCCGGATGCTGTTCGATCGCTGGCAGACCGACCGACTGATCCTGTGCGTCGATCCGGGCAGTCTGGAACTGATCCAGGACTTCCGGCAGGACCGCTCACGCCTGCGGCTTCTGGAAGTCGACTGCGACTTCACCGACGACTACCTGGTCGGTCATGCCCGCCGCGTGGGCCTTGCCGGGCCGCATACCCCGGTCACCGCGATGGACCAGCTGCTGCCGACAATCCGCTATGACGTGAAGTTCGAAAGCGACCGGCTGCGCGAACTTGATCTGGCGGCGCACTTCCTGATGCGCCAAAGTGCACCCGTCGAGGAAAATGCCTTGGCCCTTGCCGCGTTTCTGGACGTGTCGGTCGAGACCGCGCAAGAGATCGCCGGAACAGATTACCTATTCGTGGATTGACGTGATATGAGCTGGACCTATGACCCGACGAACATCTTCGCCCGCATCCTGCGCGGTGAGATTCCGAACAAGACGGTGATGGACACGCCGCACACGCTGGTCTTCCACGACATCCATCCGCAGGCGCCGGTGCATGTGCTGGCGATCCCGAAGGGGGCCTATGTCTCGTTCGACCATTTCGCGGCCCATGCTCCCGAAGAAGAACTGGTGGATTTTCACCGCACTGTTGCCAAGACCTGCGCGATCCTCGGGCTGACGGGTGCGGACGGGTTCCGCGCGATCACCAATGCCGGGGCGCACGGGCATCAGGAAGTGCCGCATTACCACCTGCATATCCTGGGCGGTCGTCCGCTGGGCCGGATGGTCGAGCGGGCGTGAAAACGGGGCGCGGCTGATCCTGCAAGGCCCGAACCCGCAAAGATCGGGTCGCCGGCTCGGGCGTTGCAGGCAAGACTTCGGGCATGGTCCTGCAAGGAGATGCCTGATGCGATTTGTCCCGATCCCGACCGATGAGGTCCGTTCCTACCGCTTGGGCGGCCCGGATGCCAACGGCCAGCCGCCCGAGCGCCATGTCACGGCGTCGGACCGCTATCCCTGCCGCCACTGCCTGCAACTGATCGGCAAGGACAAGCCGGTGCTGGTCCTGGCGCATCGGCCATTTGCCAGCGTGCAGCCCTATGCCGAGCTGGGACCGATCTTCCTTTGTGGCGAGGATTGCGCGGCCGGAGGCGGCGAGGCATTGCCCGCGTTTCTGACCGCGCCGCAGTACATCCTGCGCGGCTATTCGGCGGATGAGCGGATCCTCTACGGCACCGGCGCTGTGGTGCCGACGGGCGAGATCCCGGCGCGGGCAGCGGCGCTGTTCGAAAATCCTGCCGTGGCCTTCCTGCATGTGCGGTCGGCCACGAACAACTGCTATCACTGCCGGATCGAGCGCTAGCTGCGGGCGGTTTTCAAGCGGAGCGGCTGGTCGCCGCAAGCCTGTTCTCTCGGTTTTGCGCGTGAAGGACGCGCCAGACCGAGGCTGACGAGGGGCGCTGCCCCTCGAGCTCCCCAGGATATTTGCGAACAGGTGAATATCGGGGTCAGGACGGCGACTTGTCTGCATCCCAGGCCTTGAGCCAGCGCTTCGGTGCGGCATCACGCCACTGTTGCGTCAGGCGGGCGGTGGCCCAGCCTTCGTCGATCATCCCTGCGCGGACGAGGATCAGGTTGTGGGGTTCGTAGTGGGGGTGGAGGGTGAAGGTGTCTGGGTCGGCCTGCAGCAGCATCTCGCGTTCGTCCTTGGCGCATTTGAAGACGGCGGCGTCGACGTAAGGCGACCACCAGCACCACATCTTGCCGTGGGCCTTGAGGCATTCATTGCCCCAGGGGTGGTCGATGGTGACCTCGGGGAGGTTGAGGGACAAAGCGAGGGATTTGAGCTCGGGCCAGGTGTGGATCATGATCGGCCTGTCATAAGTCGCTATTGGTTGACCGGATCATCCAGATCAGCGGTGCGTCCGGATCGCCCATATGGTCATGCACAAAGGGGCGGAAGCCCTGGGCCATATAGAAGCGGCGGGTTGCGGCATAGCCGGGATCGTCGCTACCTTCGCCAAGGGTCATCAGAACCAGGTCGCGGCAGCCAAGCCGAATGGCCTCAGCTTGCGCTACCGCCATCAGCCTTGCGCCAATTCCCCGGCGGTGCTGATCGGGGGCCACACCCATCCACCAGATCTCCAGCGTGGTTCCAAAATGCGGACGCAGTGCCACAAGGCCGACGCAGCTTCCAGCCTCGTCGAACGCGCCGTGGCAGATGCACTGGGCCACGCCGGCCACATAAGCCGCATTGAACTCCTGGATGCCAAACCAGTCCGGCAAGAGGTCGATCAGCCGGGCACAAGCCTCGCTTGCTGCCTGAGGCGATGGGATCGCCCGGAGGATCAATGCGCCTCGGCCCAGTTCTTGCCCTTCCCGGCCTCGACCGCGAGATGGACGTTGAGTGACACAGCCGGGGCGGAGGCTTGCTCCATCACCTCTTTGGCGATGGGGATCAGTTTCAGCGCGTCGGCCTCGGAGACCTCGAAGAGGAGTTCGTCGTGGACCTGCAACAGCATCTTGGCATCGATGCCTGCGATGGCCTTGGGCATCCGGATCATCGCGCGGCGGATGACGTCGGCGGCGGTGCCTTGGATCGGCGCGTTGATCGCGGCGCGTTTGGCGAAACCTGCGCCGGGGCCTTTGGCGTTGATTTCCGGAGTGTTGATTTTCCGACCGAAGAGGGTCTGCACATAGCCGTTTGACTGCGCGAACTTTACAGTATCGGACATGTAGCCCTTGATGCCGGGGAAGCGTTCGAAGTAGCGGTCAATGAAGCCTTGGGCTTCGGCCCGCGGAATCCGCAGGTTGCGGGCAAGGCCGAAGCCGGAAATGCCGTAGATCACCCCGAAGTTGATCGCCTTGGCCTTGCGGCGGATGTCGCTGGTCATCTGGTCGAGGGGGACATTGAACATCTCGGACGCGGTCAGCGCGTGGATGTCGATCCCGTCCTCGAACGCCTTGCGCAGTTCGGGGATGTCGGCGATGTGGGCCAGGATGCGCAGTTCGATCTGGGAGTAGTCGAGGCTGACCAGCACCCGGCCTTCGGGGGCGACGAAAGCCTCGCGGATGCGGCGGCCTTCCTCGGTGCGGACGGGGATGTTCTGCAGGTTCGGGTCGGTTGACGCCAGCCGCCCGGTGTTCGCGCCCGCAATGGAATACGAGGTGTGGACGCGGCCCGTATCGGGGTTGATCGCCTCTTGCAACGCGTCGGTGTAGGTCGATTTCAGCTTGGCGATCTGCCGCCAGTCCAGGATGCGGGCGGCAAGCCTTGCCCCTTGCGGATGGCTGTCTTCCAGCGTGGTGATGTCTTCCAGAATGTCGGCGCCAGTGCCATAGGCCCCGGTCTTGCCCTTCTCGCCGCCGGGGATGCCAAGACGGTCGAACAGAATCTCGCCCAGCTGTTTCGGCGAGCCGACGTTGAACTTCTCGCCCGCGATGTCCTGAATCTCCTCTTCCAGCTGGACAAGCTTTTGCGCGAAGACGTTGGACATGCCGCGCAAGACCTCGCGGTCGACCTTGATCCCGGCCATTTCCATGTCGGCGAGGACGGGGACCAGCGGGCGTTCAAGGGTTTCGTAGACCGTCGTCACCTTCGCGCGGTGCAGGCGGGGCCTGAAGGTCTGCCAGAGGCGGAGGGTCACGTCGGCGTCTTCTGCTGCGTATTTCACGGCGTCGTCGATGGCGACCTTGTCGAAAGTGATCTGCGACTTGCCCGAGCCAAGGAGCGTCTTGATCGGGATCGGCTGGTGGCCAAGATAGCGGTCGGAAAGTTCGTCCATGCCGTGGTTATGAAGGCCCGCATGCATCGCGTAGCTCATCAGCAGCGTGTCGTCGAAGGGGGTGATGCGGACCCCAAGGCGGGCGAAGATCTTCCAGTCGTATTTCATGTTCTGGCCGATCTTCAGGATGGCCGGGTCTTCCAGATGAGGCTTCAGCGCGGCAAGGACTTCGGCCGCCGGCAGCTGGTCGGGGGCCAGCGCCGTCGCGCCGAACAGGTCGCCGCCGCCGGTAGTGTGACCGACGGGGATGTAAGCCGCCTTGCCGGCATCGACCGCCAGCGAGATGCCGACAAGGTCGGCCTGCATCTCGTCCAGGCTGGTGGTTTCGGTGTCGACGGCGACGTGGCCCACCTCGGTGATCCGGGCGATCCAGCGATCAAGTGCTTCGCGGGTGCGGACGCATTCGTAGGCAGAGACATCGAAGGGGAGGCGTTCCTCGGTCTGAGCATCCTCTGTCTGCGGTGTGGCTACGGTGAGCTGCGAAGTTTCGGGCATCGCAGGCGGGGCAATGCCCAGCTTATCCGCAACGCGCTTCGTCAGCGTCCGAAACTCCATCCGCGTCAGGAAATCCATGATGGTTTCGGGTTCCGGCAGGCGAATTTCCAGCTCGTCAAGCGTGGTGTCCGTCGGCATGTCGCAGGTCAGCGTCACCAGTTGGCGCGAGATGCGGATCTTCTCGGCGTTGTCGACCAGGGCCTCACGCCGCTTGGGCTGCTTGATCTCGCCCGCGCGGGCCAGAAGCGTGTCGAGGTCGCCGTATTCGTTGATGAGGAGGGCCGCGGTCTTGAGGCCAATACCTGGCGCGCCGGGGACGTTGTCAACGCTGTCGCCGGCCAGCGACTGCACATCGATCACCCGGTCTGGGGCGACACCAAATTTCTCCATCACTTCGTCGGGGCCGATGGCGCGGGATTTCATCGGGTCGAACATGTCGACGCCGGGGCGGATCAGCTGCATCAGGTCCTTGTCCGAGGAGATGATGGTGCAGGTCCCGCCTGCCTCGACCGCGCGGCAGGAAAGCGTGGCGATGATGTCGTCGGCCTCAAACCCTTCTGTTTCAAGGCAGGCGACGTTGAAGGCGCGGGTGGCTTCGCGGGTCAGCGGGAACTGCGGGCGCAGGTCCTCGGGCAACTCGGGGCGGTTGGCCTTGTATTCCGGGTAGATCGTGTTGCGGAACGTGTCGGACGAATGGTCGAAGACCACGGCCAGATGGGTCGCGGTCTTGCCGTTCGAGGCTGACCGGCTGAGTTCGTTCCACAGGATGTTGCAAAAGCCCGCAACCGCGCCCACGGGCAGGCCGTCGGACTTGCGGGTTAGCGGCGGCAGGGCGTGATAGGCGCGGAAGATGTAGGCCGAGCCGTCGATGAGGTGCAGGTGGTGGCCTTTGCCGAAGGTCATGGTCGTCTCCCGAGTCAGGGACAGAGATTGGCAGAAGGCGGCGGGAAGGGCTACCCGTTCCGCAACCGCCGAACGGGGCTTGACGGCCGTTCCAGCCTCGCGCATCGTACCGCCCATGCTGCACCCGATGATCCCTGTATCGTTTTATTGGACCGACGCCACATAGGCGGCCGGGCAGCGTTTCACCACGAAAAGCAAACCCCGAAAAGCCGCCCGCGAGGGATTGGCCAAGGTGATGCTTCCTCGCGCGAGGCTCCAGCGAAGGAAGCAAGAAATGTCTGTCAGAACCGAAGATACCCCCGTCACGCTAAGGTTGGCGCGACCCGAGGACCTGCCCGAAGTGCATCGGATGCTGATCGCCTTGGCGGCACATGCCGGGACCGTGGCAACGATCACCCCGCAGATGCTGGACCAGATCGCCCTGAAAGGCCGCGCCGCAAGGCTGGTTGTGGCGTTGCGACCCGAGAGCCCGCAGCGCCATCCGGTCGGCTTCGCGCTGATGCTGATGACCCGCAACATGATCGCCGGGGCGAAATGGGGTTTTGTCGAACAGCTTTACGTCCAGGTGCCCGACCGCAGGCGCGGGATTGCGCGGGC
>JBGSVS010000071.1:0-6244 GCA_041752895.1 Tabrizicola sp. | reverse complement strand
GGGATTTGCGACACGACCCTGACCGGTGAGCCGATCCACCCCGAGGTGGCCGGGGCAGTCCGCGCGACAGGTCGGCTTTTGGAAAGCCTGGGTCACCATGTGGAACCGGCGCGGCCCGATGCGGACGTGCCGATGATGATGCGGGCCTGGACCGACATCGTCGGGATCGGCACGGCACTGTCGATCCGCTCGAAGCTTGGGGATCGTGCCCCGCGCGCCGATGAGGTCGAGGGCGTGGGTCGTGGTGCCTGGACCTATGCGCAAACCCTGCATCCGACGCGCTATCTGCAAGCGGTGGGCGAAATCCATGCTTTCGGGCGGCAGATGGCCGGGTTCTTCGATCCCGAAAGCGGTAGGGGGCCGGACATCCTTTTGTCGGCGACGCTGGCTGAACCGCCCGCGAAGGTGGGCCGCTTCAACCACGACACCGAGGATTATGTGGGTTACCGCATCGGTCCCGATGGCATCTTCGCCTATTCCCCCTTCTGCGCGATCTTCAACGCTTCCGGTCAACCGGCGGCCTCGCTTCCGCTTGGCTGGTCTGCATCCGGCCTGCCCATCGGCATCCATCTTGCGGCGGCCTTCGGGCAGGACGAGCTTTTGATCAGCCTTTGCGCAGACCTTGAACGCGCCGCCCCCTGGGCAGCGAAAAGGGCGCCAATGGCCGGGTAGGCGCAAGGAATCGCTTGTCGGGAAAGAATCTTTCCGCCCAATATGATCAAACGTGCAGGGGTGGATGGGGGTATCCGTGACCGACGCAGTGATCTCGGCCCGCAATGTCGTGAAGGCATTCGGGCAAGGGGCCGGCTCTGTGCGGGCGCTGGACGATGTGTCCGTGGACATCCAGCGGGGTGAGTTCTTCACGCTTCTCGGCCCGTCGGGCTGCGGCAAGACCACGCTTCTGCGCCTGATCGCCGGATTCGAGATGCCGACCGATGGCACGATCCTTCTGGACGGGACCGACATCACCACGCTGCCGCCGAACAAGCGCCCCGTGAACACGGTGTTCCAAAGCTATGCCCTGTTTCCGCATCTGACGGTGGCGCAGAACATCGCCTTCGGGCTGGAGATGCTGGG
This sequence comes from Tabrizicola sp., assembly GCA_041752895.1. Classification (GTDB taxonomy): domain Bacteria; phylum Pseudomonadota; class Alphaproteobacteria; order Rhodobacterales; family Rhodobacteraceae; genus Tabrizicola. Next base: position 5,167 of record JBGSVS010000071.1, on the reverse strand, counting down.
CAAACCGGCGTCCGAGGTGAAGGCTCGCACGGCGCAGATGCTGGCGCTGGTCAAGCTTGACGCGATGGCGGGGCGGAAGACCAGCCAGCTGTCAGGCGGCCAGCAGCAGCGCGTGGCACTCGCCAGGGCACTTGCGCCGCAGCCGAAGGTGCTTCTCCTTGACGAACCGCTTAGCGCGCTCGATCTGAAACTCCGCAAGGAAATGCAGATCGAGCTGAAGCGCCTGCAGCTGGAAACCGGGATCACCTTCGTCTTCGTGACCCATGACCAGGAGGAAGCCCTGACCATGTCCGACCGCATCGCGGTGATGAGCGCGGGAAAGATCCAGCAGGTCGGCACCGCGAAAGACATCTACATCCACCCGCGGAACCGCTTCGTCGCCAGCTTCATCGGCGAGACGAACTTCCTGACCGGGACCGCCGGGGACAACGCCCTACGGCTGGGAACGGGCGAGCGGATCGAGGTCCCGGGCCTGCGCACGGGCGGGACGGTGACGGTCAGCATCCGCCCCGAGCAGCTGCGTCTCGGTCGGGCCGAAGATGGCGGCCTGCAGGCGAAGGTGAAGACGCTGGTCTACTTCGGCACCGACACGCATTGCCACCTTGACCTTGCCGATGGGACCGAAATCGTCGCCCGTCTGCAGAACCCGTCTTCCGGCGAGGCGGGTTTGTCGGAGGGCCAGACAGTCGCCATCCGCTTTGCCGAAGGCGCCGTGCAGCGGGTGGAGGACTGATGAGCCCCGTCGAGGAAAACGCCGTCAGAACCTCGGCCCGCAATGGCTGGCTTCTGTCCGCGCCTGCGCTGGTCATGCTGTTCTTCGCGGCGCTTGGCCCGCTGATGATCGTCGTCTGGTATTCCTTCCTGACCGCGAACGACACCGGCGGCGTGATCCGCACTTTCAGCATCGAGGGCTGGAAGGGCATCTTCCTGACCTATGACATCTTCGAGGAACGCTTTGCGCTGGCCGACGCGCATCTGACGATCTTCTGGCGGTCGGTCTGGCTGTCGCTGGCCACCACCGCGCTGACATTCGCTATCGGGTTTCCGACCGCCTGGTTCATCGCCACCCGTCCCGCCGCACAACGCGCGATGTGGCTGTTCCTGATCACCATTCCGTTCTGGACCAACCTTCTGATCCGCACCTTTGCCATCAATGAGGTGATCCGCAACGAAGGCATCCTGAACACGGCCCTCCTCTGGCTTGGCGTCATCGATCAGCCCCTGCGCATCGTCTACACCGAGACCGCCGTCCTGATCGGCATGACCTATGTCTACCTGCCGCTTATGGTGCTGCCGCTGTACGCCACTATCGAACGCTTCGACATGCGGCTCTTGGAGGCGTCCTACGACCTTTACGCCAGCCGCTGGCGCACCTTGCGCCGGGTGATCCTGCCCATCGTCAAGCCCGGGATCATCGCCGGGTCGATCCTGGTCTTCGTGCCCTCGCTGGGCGCTTACGTCACCCCGCGCATTCTGGGCGGCGGCAAGAAGATGATGATCGGCAACTTCATCGAGCTGCAGTTCCTGCAAGGCAAGAACTGGCCGCTGGGTGCTGCGCTGTCGGTCCTGCTCCTCATCATCGTGACGGCGGCGCTTCTGTTCTACGTTCGGGTCGCCAACCGGGACCGGAGCCAGGGCCATGGCTGAGCGCGGGTTCGAGATCAGCCGCCTGCCGGGCTTTGCAACCGTGGCCATCGCGGCCTTCGTCATCCTTTACCTGCCGATCGTCACGCTGGTCGTCTTTTCGTTCAACGCCTCGAACTCGGTGGCGGTCTGGGGCGGCTTTTCGCTGCACTGGTATGCCGATGCCTGGGCCAATGATGACGTGAAGGCCGCCACTATGCGGTCGCTGGTGATCGGCGTCTCGGCGGCTTTCCTGTCGACTGTCCTCGCGACGCTCGCGGCGCTGGGGACGACCCGGCGGCGGGCGTTCAAGGGGCAGACGCTGATCTATGTGATGATCAACCAGCCCCTTATGGTGCCCGAGATCGTGACGGCGGTCGCGCTGATGATCTTCTTTGGCATCGTCAAGGTCGCAACCGGCTATCAGGGCCTTGGCTACCTGATCGCCGCTCATGCCGCCTTCTGCATCCCCTTTGCCTACCTGCCGATCCGCGCCCGGCTGGAAAGCATGGACCTTGCGCTGGAAACGGCTGCCGCCGACCTTTACGCCAGCCCCTGGGCCACCTTCCGCCGGGTGACCCTGCCACTGCTTGCGCCGGGGATCATGGCCGGGGCTATGCTGTCCTTCGTCATCAGCCTGGATGACGTCGTCATCACCGAATTCGTGAAATCCGGCGGACAGGACACCTTGCCCACCTACATGCTTGGCCAGCTGCGCCGGTCCTTCACGCCCGAGGTCAACGCGATCTCGACCCTGCTTCTGGGCCTGACCGTGGCCCTGTTGACCGCCTTCTTCCTTCTGACCCGCAAAAAAGACTGACCAACCTGGGAGACGACCAATGAAACAACTACTGTCCGCAACTGCGATCCTTCTCGCCTCAGCCTCGCTCGCCGGGGCCGAAGGTGTGCTGCAGCTTTACAACTGGGGTAACTACACCAGCCCCGAACTGCTTGAAAAGTTCGAGAAGGAGACCGGGATCAAGGTCACCGTCACGGACTACGACAGCAACGACGTGGCACTGGCCAAGGTCGAGGCGGGTGGTTCGGGTTTTGACCTGGTGGTGCCCTCGGCCAACTACGTGCCGATCTGGGTCGAAAAGGGCCTGATCGTGCCGCTGGATCTGGCAAAGCTTGCGAACCACGGCAACATCGCGCCCGAATGGAAGGACGTGCCTTGGGATCCGGGTCGCGCCCATACGGTGCCGTGGCAGTGGGGCTCGACCGGGCTGACGGTCAACACCAAGGTCTATAGCGGCGACATCAACTCGTCTGCCGTGTTCCTGGACGTGCCACCTGAACTGGTCGGCAAGATCAACGTCGTGCCCGAGATGAACGACATCGTGGCGCTGGCGACGATGTATGTCGGCGGCGAGCCCTGCAGCGAAGACCCCGAGGTGATGAAGAAGGCCCGCGACGTTCTGCTGGCCGCCAAGCCCAACTGGATCAGCATGGACTACGGCGCGACCGAGCGGGTGTCGAACGGCGACTGGGCGGCCTCGGTGAACTGGAACGGCTCGTCCATGCGGGTTCGGCTCAACACCAACGGCGATGTGCAATACGGCTATCCCAAGGAAGGCTACCCGCTGTTCATGGACTCGGTGGCACTTCTGAAAGACGCAACGAACGTCGAGGAAGCCTACAAGTTCCTCGACTTCATCATGCTGCCGGAAAACGCCGCGCTGATTTCCAACTTTGCGCGCTATGCCAATGGCATCGCGGGGTCGGAACAGTTCATGGACCCGGAGATGACCAGCGCTCCGGAAGTCGTGATCCCCGCCGAGTTCGCGGCCTCGGGGACGTTCCTTCCGACCTGCACCGGCAAGTCGCTGGACTACATCACCGCGATCTGGACCGAACTGCAGAAGTAAGCGCCCGGTTGATCTGACGGAGCGGGGGGTTTCACACCCCCCGCTCCCCCCGTGGGATATTTGTGGAAGAGAAAGCCGTGCTGGAGTGGTCCGCTTCGGAACTGTCTGCGGCGATCCACGCCCGCAAGGTCGCCCCGTCCGAAGTGATGGCCGCCTGGCTTGCTCAGGTTGCAGCGGTCAACCCGTCGGTGAATGCAATCGTCAGCTTGCGCGACCCTGACGCACTGATGGCCGAAGCGCGCGCGCTGGACGACGTGGAGCCTTCGGGCTGGCTGCATGGCATTCCCTTTGCGGTCAAGGACCTGGTAGCGACAAAGGGCCTGCGCACGACCTGGGGCTCGCCGATCTGGAACGACCATGTCCCGCAGCAGGACGATCTGGTCGCAGCCCGGCTTCGGGCGTCAGGCGCGGTCATTGCGGCCAAGACCAACGTCCCGGAATGGGGCCAGGGATCGCACAGCTTCAACCCGGTCTTCGGCGTCACGCGTAACCCCTATGACCTCGCGCGAAGCGCCGGGGGCTCTTCGGGCGGTGCGGCGGCGGCGCTTGCGACCCGGATGGCTTGGGTGGCGGACGGGTCGGACATGATGGGGTCATTGCGCAACCCCGCCGCCTTCTGCAACGTCTATGGCTTTCGCCCGACCTGGGGCCTTGTCCCGCAGGATGCCGAGGGCGACACTTACCTCTCGACCCTGTCCACCGAAGGCCCGATGGGCCGCACAGTCGAGGACGTGGCGCGGCTCCTCATGGTGCTGGCGGGCGAGAACCCCGATGTCCCCTTCCCCCGCGCAATCCCTGACCTCCGTCTTGACCGCGACCTCACGGGGTGCCGGATCGGCTGGCTTGCCGACTGGGGTGGGGCCTATGCGACAGAGCCTGGGATCCTGGCGCTGTGCGAGGCCGCCCTGCGCCAGCTAGAAGACACGGGCGCGCAGGTCGCCCACCTGCCCCCGCCCTTTCCGGCCGAAAAGCTGTGGTCGTCCTGGGTCACCCTGCGCGCCATGCTGAATGCAGGTGGCAAGCGCGCCCTGGCCGAAGATCCGGCCAAGCGCTCCCTGACCAAGCCCGAGACGATCTGGGAGATCGAGCAGGGCCTGGGGCTTTCGGCGCAGGCGGTCTATGATGCCAGCGTGATCCGCAGCCGCTGGCACGCCCATGCCGCGCGGCTGTTCCAGCGTTTTGATGCCCTGGTCCTGCCCTCGGCGCAGGTCTGGCCTTTCCCCGCCGACTGGCGCTGGCCAGAGGAAATCGCCGGGCGGAAGATGGACACCTATCACCGCTGGATGGAGGTGGTGATCCCCGCAAGCCTGATCGGCCTGCCCGCCCTGTCGGTGCCCATCGGGTTTGGGCCGGAAGGCCTGCCGATGGGCATGCAGATCATCGGGCGGTCAGGCGACGACGCGGGCGTTCTGGCGATAGGTCAGGCCTGGCACAAGGCGACCGAGTGGCCGCAGAAGCGCCCGCCTCTGGTGGCAGGCGCGGTTTCGCGCTAGGGCTTCTGCCATGCGCGTTCTGGTCATCGGCTCGGGTTCCATCGGGCGTCGGCATCACGACAATCTGCAAGTGCTGGGGGCGTCCTCCCGGCTCGTCTCGTGGCGCGAGGCGGGCCTTGATGGGGCGCTGGCCGCGATGACGGATGCCGAGGCCGTGGTGGTGGCCACCGCGACCGACATCCG
>JBGSVS010000070.1:0-3612 GCA_041752895.1 Tabrizicola sp. | reverse complement strand
GCTGATGCGCGCCGTCGAGGCGGCGACGGGGGACCTTGTGCTGACATCCGACCTCTTTCCCGAACGTGCCGTGGATGGCGCGATGCGGTCCCTTGCCGAAGTGCGGGATGCGGCTGAACGGGCGCAGATCGTGGCTGCACTGGACCGCACCGGCGGACAGGTGGGCGAGGCGGCAAAGCTCTTGCGCGTGTCGCGCACGACGCTGTGGGAAAAGATGCAGAAGCTGGGGCTTTGACGCTTGGGCCATGTTCGGAAATCCGAACGCCTGAAATTTGTGCGCCGTCAGAACGTCTTGCCGCATCGCGGCGTTGCCCGCTTGGCCGTCGCGAGGGGGCCATTCCCTCCGCTATCCTTGGGCAAAGGCAGCCAGCGGAGGATAGCTACCATGAAATGCAACCGGTTGGTCGATGTCGGCCGCCGTCAGTTCCTGCGCGGGGGTGTCCTTGGCGCGGCAGGGGCTGCGGCAGCGACGGTCTTGCCTGCGGGGCAGGCTCAGGCGCAGACAGCGCGGGCGATGCTGGATTATCCGTCCAGCAAGCTGGCGAACCTTGCGGACCTCAAGGCGAACGAGCCGATGGACATCGGCTATCCCGACGCCGACAGCCCCGGCATCCTGCTGAAGCTTGGCACCCCGGTCGAAGGCGGCGCAGGCCCCGATGGCGATATCGTCGCCTATTCGGTGCTGTGTCCGCACAAGGGCTATGTGATGTCCTATGCCGTCTCCGACATGACGCTGAACTGCCCCGGCCATTTCAGCCGGTTCGACTGCGAAAAGGGCGGCCAGCAAGTCTGGGGCCACGCGACGCAGAACCTGCCGCAATTCGCGCTGCGGGTGGACGACAAGGGCGACATCTATGCCGAAGGCGCGGACGAGCTGATCTACGGCCGTCTGTCCAACGTGCTGGCATAAGGGGGGCGATCACATGGCTTACAAACGCAACATCGACCGTCTGCCGATCATTCCCGCGGGCGCTACGGAACACAACGTCACTTGCCACTACTGCATCGTCGGTTGTGGCTACAAGGCCTACACTTGGCCGCTGAAAACCCAAGGGTCGGTGGACAGCAACTGGATCGGCGAGGACCTGTCCAAGCAGCAGGGCGCCGAAACCGCCGCCTGGTATGCACCGTCGATGTACAACGTCGTCAAGCAGAACGGGAAAGATGTGCATCTGGTCATCAAGCCCGATGTGGACTGCGTGGTGAACGGGGGCCTCGGCTCCATCCGCGGCGCGCGGATGGCCGAAAACCGGCGGTCCGACATCAATGGCACCCAGCAGCAGCGCCTGACCGATCCGATGGTCTGGCGCTATGGCACCTGGCAGCCGACCTCGTGGGATGATGCGCTGGATCTGGTGGCACGCGTCACTGCCCGCGTGATCGACAAGGACAACGAGAACGACCTTTACGTCTCGATGTTCGACCACGGCGGATCGGCGGGTGGGTATGAAAACACCTGGGGCACCGGCAAGCTTTACTTCGAGTCGATGAAGGTCAAGCATTGCCGCATCCACAACCGCCCGGCCTACATGTCGGAGGTGCATTCCAGCCGCGACATGGGCGTGGATGAGCTGAACTACAACTATGCCGACTTCGAGGTGACCGACACCATCTTCATCGTGGGCGCCAACCCGATGGAATGTCAGACCAACCTGTTCCTGAACCACATGGTTCCGGGGATGAGGAACGGCGCGCGGGTGGTGATTTCCGACCCCCGCCGCACCGTGACGGTCGACAGCTGCGAACAGGTGGCGGGTGCGCAGAACGTGCTGCATCTGGCGATCACGCCCGGTTCGGACGTGGCGCTGCACAACACGCTGTTCACCTACATCACCGAACAGGGCTGGGTGGATGCCGATTTCATCGCCGCCTCGACCTTCCAGAGCGATGTGGCAGTGCCTGCCGATAGCGCGCATCCGGCCTCGCTTGGGTCGTATGAGGCGGCGCGTGCCGCCTGCGCCATGACCCTTGCCGATGGTGCCGCCGCCACCGGCCTGACCGAGGCGCAGATCATCCAGGCCGCCGAATGGATCGCCAAACCCAAGGACGACGGGTCGCGCCGCAAGACGGTTACGGCCTATGAAAAGGGCATCATCTGGGGCAACGACAACTACCGCGCCATCGGCAGCCTGCTGAACATCGCACTCGCCACCGGCAACGTCGGGCGTGAGGGTGGCGGCTGCTGCCGTCTGGGTGGGCACCAGGAGGGCTACTATCGCCCGTCCGACGCGCATGTGGGCCGCCCGGCCCCCTACATCGACCAGTTGCTGATCGCAGGCGGCGGCAAGGTGCATCACGTCTGGGCGGTCGATCACTTCAAGACCACGCTCAACGCCAGCGAGTTCAAACGCGTCTACAACCGCCGGTCCAACATGGTGAAGGAAGCCATGGACGCCCGCGCCGGGGCCACGCGTGAGGAAATGGTCGATGCCATCGTCGGCGCGATCAACGCAGGCGGGTTGTTCGTGGTGGATGTGGACATCATCCACAGCCAGATCGGGCAAGCCGCGCATGTCATCCTGCCCGCGGTCGAAGCGGGTGAGATGAACCTGACCTCGATGAACGGCGAGCGTCGCTTGCGTCTGACGGAAAAGTACATGGACGGTCCGGGTTCGGCCAAACCCGACTGCCTGATTGCTGCCGCCCTGGCGCAAGCGATGGAGCGCGTCCTGCGCGAAGAGGGCCGGACCGAATACGCCGACCAGTTCAAGGGCTATGACTGGGCGACCGAAGAAGACGCCTTCATGGACGGCTACAACAAGGGCAACCCCGAGGTGACTTATGCGCGTCTGCGCGACATGGGCACCAACGGGGTGCTGGAGCCGGTCGTGGGCTTTGCCGATGGCAAGCTGGTGGGAACCAATCGCCTCTATGAGGACGGGGCCTTTACCCGCCACGGGCGCGAGGACAAGAAGGCGCTGTTCTGCATGGGCGAATTCCGCGGCTGGCAAGCGGCGGGCAAGGCGCAGCAGCAGGCCAGCCACCGTTTCTTCATCAACAACGGCCGCGCCAACATGAACTGGCAGAACTGGTTCCTGGATCAGGGCAACGACTTTGTCATGGACCGCTTCCCGGTGCCCTTCATCCAGATCAACCCCGAGGACATGGCCGAACTCGGCATCAAGCCGGGCGACATGGTCGAGGTGCACAACGATGTCGGTGCCACGCAGGCGCTGGCCTACCCCGAGCCGACCGCCAAGCGCAACGAGACCTTCATGGTCTTCGGCGCGCCGAACGGGGCGCAGGGCAACATCGTGAACGCGGGCGTGAACGAGCTGATCCTGCCGAACTACAAGGCAACCTGGGCCAATATCCGCAAGATCTCGGACGCGACCCCGGCCTCAGCGGCGGTGTCCTACAAATCGTGGGAAGTCGAACTGTGATCTGACGTTGCGCCGCCCGGACATGTTCCGGGCGGCGTCCATCTCTGAACAGGGATCATCCAATGAAACTTGCCTATGTCACCCTTCAGGGACGCGGCCGCACAGATGCACTGATCGCCGAAGTTGCGGCACTTCTGGGGGCAGAGGGTCTACGGCTGGCTGGAACCGTCCAGTCGAACCACCAGCGCCCAAACCGGCGAAAATGCGATATGGATCTCATCGTGCTGCC
>JBGSVS010000069.1:0-14275 GCA_041752895.1 Tabrizicola sp. | reverse complement strand
GCCGCCGAACGCATCCTGGATCAGCCGGGCGATCAGCGCCATCGCGGCGACCTTCGGGGCGGTCGCAAAGAAGGCGGTGACGGGGGTGGGTGAGCCTTTGTAGACGTCGGGCGTCCACATGTGGAAGGGCGCGGCCGAGACCTTGAAGGCCAGACCCGCCAGCATGAACACGAGGCCAAACAGCAGGCCCAGCGGCACGCCGTCCTGCACCGTGGACAGGATGCCCGCGAACTGCGTGGTGCCCGCATAGCCGTAGGTCAGCGAGGCGCCATAGAGCAGCAGACCAGACGACAGCGCGCCGAGGACGAAGTACTTCAGGCCCGCCTCCGACGACTTGGCACTGTCGCGGCGGATCGAGGCGATGACGTAAAGCGCCAGAGATTGCAGCTCTAGCCCCATGTAGAGGGTGATGAGGTCGGCCGACGACACCATCACCAACATGCCCACCACCGACAGAGTGATCAGGATCGGATATTCAAAGCGCAAGAGCTCACGCCGGGTCATGTAGTCCTGGCTCATCACCAGAACGGCCGCGGCGGACAGCAGGATCGTGACCTTGGCAAAGCGCGCGAAGGGGTCGTCGGTGAACAGGCCGCTGAACACGGTCCGCTCCCCCTCGCCGGTGCCGCCGATGTAAAGCGCCAGCGCCACGAACAGCCCCGCCGTCGCCCAGACAAGCGTGGCCGCCAGCTTGTCCTTGGTGGTGTAGACCGCCGCCATCAGCGCGGCCATGGCATAGCCCGCCAGCACGATCTCGGGCAACAGGGTCTGGAAATCGGCGGAAGTCATTCGACAGGTCCTTCGTTCAGGGCCACGGCGCTGTCATCAGCGGGGAGGGCTGCCTGGTAGTCGGTGACAAGGGCGGTCACGCTTGGCCCGATGATGTCGGTCACGAGGCTTGGGTAAATGCCCAGGATCAGGGTCATGGCGATCAGGGGGGCGAAGATCCCCTTCTCGCGGCGGTCCATGTCGGTGATCGACTTCAGGGCTTCCTTGATGAGATCGCCAAACACCACCCGGCGATACAGCCACAGCGCGTAGGACGCCGAGAGGATCACGCCAGAGGTCGCCACGGCGGCAACCCAGGTGTTGACCTGGAAGATGCCCATCAGCGTCAGGAATTCGCCGACAAAGCCGCTGGTGCCCGGCAGGCCGACGTTGGCCATGGTGAAGAACATGAACACCAGCGCATAGGCCGGCATCCGGTTCACAAGGCCGCCATACGCGTCGATCTCACGCGTGTGCATCCGGTCGTAGATCACGCCGACACACAGGAACAAGGCACCGGCGATGAACCCATGGCTGACCATCTGGAAGATTGCGCCGTCCACACCCTGCTGGTTGGCCGCGAAGATGCCCATGGTCACATAGCCCATGTGCGCCACGGACGAATAGGCGATCAGCTTCTTCATGTCGGTCTGCGCCAGTGCGACAAGGCTGGTGTAGACGATGGCGATGGCCGACATCCAAAGGACCAGCGGGGCCATGACATCCGAGCCCACCGGGAACATCGGCAGGCTGAACCGCAGAAAGCCGTAGCCGCCCATCTTCAAAAGGATCGAGGCCAGCACCACCGAGCCGCCCGTCGGGGCCTGCACGTGCGCATCCGGAAGCCAGGTGTGGACCGGCCACATCGGCATCTTTACCGCGAAGGATGCGAAGAACGCGAGGAACAGCATGGTCTGCAAGCCGCCCACGACCTGGAAGCCGAGGACGCTGAACGTCTCGGACCCGAAGTCATGCACCAGAAGCTTCACGATGTCCGTGGTCCCGGCATCCAGATACATCGCGATCATTGCGACCAGCATCAGGACGGACCCAAGGAAGGTATAAAGGAAGAACTTGAACGCCGCGTAGATGCGGTCCTTGCCGCCCCATATGCCGATGATCAGGAACATCGGGATCAGACCCGCCTCGAAGAACAAGTAGAAGAGCACAAGGTCGAGGGCGCAGAACACGCCCAGCATCAGGCTTTCCAGGACCAGGAAAGCGATCATGTATTCCTTGACCCGGGTCTCAACCCCCCAGCAAGACCAGATGGTGATCGGCATCAGGAAGGTAGTCAGCATCACGAACAGGATCGAGATCCCGTCGACGCCCATCTTGTAGGAAAGGCCCAGGATCCACTGGCGTTCCTCGACGAACTGAAAGCCGGTGTTCGACGGATCGAACCGGAACAGCACGAACAAGGAGATGACGAAGGTCGCGCTGGTGGTAAAAAGCGCAAGCCACTTTGCCCCTTGCCGCGCCGCCGCGTCGTCCCCGCGCATGAACAGCGCAAGGATCAGCGCCGCGACCAGCGGCAGGAAGGTGATGATCGAGAGAAGCTGGTTTTCCATTATGCGCGCCCCTTACTTCGCGCCGCCGAACAGCGTCATCCAGGTGACAAGGGCAACGATCCCCAGCACCATCGCGAAGGCGTAATGAAACAGGTAGCCGGACTGCGCGCGGCCTGCGAGGCGGGTGAAGTAGGGGATGATCCCCAGCGCCACCCCGTTGAGCGAGCCGTCGATGACATTGCCGTCGCCCTTCTTCCACAGGAAGTTGCCCAGCCACTTGGCAGGGCGGACGAAGATCACGTCGTAAAGCTCGTCGAAATACCACTTGTTCAGAAGGAACAGGTAAAGCGGGCGCTGCTGCGTCGCCAGACGGCGCGGCAGGCTGGGGTCCTTGATGTAGAAGAGCCAGGCAAGGCCAAAGCCGATCAGCATGGCCACGAAGGGCGAGACCTTGACCCAGGCCGGCACGACGTGTGCTGCGTTGATCATCGTCGTCGGCGCATGTTCGGCCTTTGCGGCCTTTTCGGCATCCAGACGGGTGTCAACGTAGGCCTGCTCTTCGGGCGTGAACGGCAGCATCAGGATCGCGCCTTTCGGGGCAACGCCCGGGGCTGCATGGCCTTCGGCTGCGGCATGATCCTCGGCTGGGGCGGTTTCGGTGGCGACGGCCTCACCCTCTACCGGAGCGGCCTCGGTGGTTGCCGTTTCGGTTGCGGCCTCGGTGCCATGATCGGCGGCGGCCTCGCTATGCGCCTCACCATGGGCGGCCGCTTCCATGCCAAACCAGTCGCGGACGGCAGCTTCCTCACCGAAGAACACCTTGTACCACAGCATGCCCGAGAAGACCGCGCCCAGCGCCAGCACCCCCAGCGGGATCAGCATGACCATCGGGCTTTCGTGCGGCTCGTGGTGGTCGTCGTGGCCATGCGCATCATGAACCGCGCCATGGTGGTCGTCGTGGCCGTGGCCGTTCGCATGCGCGCGGGACTCACCGTAGAAGGTCATGAACATCAGGCGCCAGGAGTAGAAGCTGGTCATGCAGGCCGCGACGACAAGCAGCCAGAAGGCGTAGGACGAGCCGACCCAGGCGCTTTCAATCACCGCGTCCTTCGACAGGAAGCCTGCGAACCCGTAATGCGTCAACGGGATGCCGACCCCGGTAATCGCCAGCGTCCCGATCATCATCGCCCAGAACGTGAGCGGGATCTTCTTCCGAAGGCCCCCGTAGTTCCGCATGTCCTGTTCATGGTGCGTCGCGGTGATGACCGAGCCTGCGCCAAGGAACAGCATCGCCTTGAAGAAGGCGTGGGTGAAAAGGTGGAACATCGCCACCGAATAGACGCCCACCCCGGCGGCCACGAACATGTAGCCCAACTGCGAGCAGGTCGAATAGGCGATCACGCGCTTGATGTCGTTCTGCACCAGGCCGACGGTGGCCGCGAAGAACGCCGTCGTGGCCCCCAGGACGGTGATGAAGGCCGACGCCTCGGGCGCGTATTCGTAGAGGGGCGACATCCGGCAGACGAGGAACACGCCAGCCGTCACCATGGTTGCGGCGTGGATCAGCGCCGACACCGGCGTCGGGCCCTCCATCGCGTCCGGCAGCCAGGTGTGCAGGATCAGCTGCGCTGATTTCCCCATCGCACCGATGAACAGCAGCACCCCGATAAGGTTCGCCGCGTTCCAGTCCCCCCAAAGGAAGGTCAGGTTGGTTTCCGCCAGCGCAGGGGCAGCGGCAAAGACATCGTCAAACCGGATGCTGTCGGTCAGGTAGTACAACGCAAAGATGCCAAGCGCGAAGCCGAAGTCGCCCACACGGTTGACCACGAAAGCCTTGATGGCGGCGGCGTTTGCACTGGGCTTGCGATAGTAGAACCCGATCAGAAGGTAGGATGCGACGCCTACGCCTTCCCAGCCGAAGAACATCTGGACCAGGTTGTCGCTGGTGATCAGCATCAGCATGGCAAAGGTGAAGAACGACAGGTAGGCGAAAAAGCGCGCCCGATAGGGCTCATGCTCGCCCCAGTTCTCGTCATGCGCCATGTAGCCGAAGCTATAGAGGTGCACCAATGCGGAAACCGAGTTCACCACCACCAGCATGATCGCGGTCAGCCGGTCCAGCCGGATCGCCCATTCGGACCCCAGCGTCCCGCTTTCGATCCAGCGCATCAGGACGATCTGTTGCGTCTCGCCGCTGAAGGTCAGGAAGATGTACCAGCTGAGCGCCGCGCCCAGGAACACCAGCGACGTGGTGATGACCTGCCCGGCCTTCTCGCCAATGAGACGCCAGCCAAAGCCGCAGATCAGGGCCCCGATCAGCGGTGCGAAAAGGATGATCGTTGCCATCTGGGTCAGCCCTTCATCACGTTGACGTCTTCCACCTCGATCGTGCCGCGGTTGCGGAAGAACACGACCAGGATGGCCAGACCGATCGCGGCCTCAGCCGCGGCCACGGTCAGGACGAACATGGTGAAGATTTGCCCCACCAGATCGCCGGAGTAGGAAGAGAAGGCGACGAGGTTGATGTTGACCGCCAGAAGCATCAGTTCGATCGACATCAGGATGACGATCACGTTCTTCCGGTTCAGGAAGATCCCGAAGATCCCGATGACGAACAGCGCCGCGGCCACCGTCAGGTAATGTTCAAGTCCCACCATCTCTCGTTCCCTCTTGGGCTCTGTCGGCCCGTATTCAGTAAGTGCTGACCGTATCGGTCCGGTCTTCGAAAGGCGTCATGCCCTTTGGTTTCAGGTCCGGGAAGTAGACGCTGCAGCCGCAGGTCTCTTCCGTCTCCTTCAGTCGCAACTGCTTGCCGTAGACCGCGCGGATGGCTGAGGCCAGATCGCCACGGCTGACCGGCTTTCCGGCCTTCACCTCAGCGCGAAGAAACTCGGTCGCCGACAGCGCTGCAGCGACTTCGCTCGGGCCGTTCCGCGTGTCGATGGCGTGGAAGGTGCCGCTGGCGCAATGCGTGACGCGGATGCCGTAGAAGCCGTTCAGCGCCGCGACAGGTGCCGGCTGGTCGCGGTATACGCCTTCCGGGGTGTCGTCGGGCTTGGTGTCCACCTGATACGCTTCAATCGTCACGCCGCTGGCGTTCGTATCGGGGTCCAGCGGGTAAAGGTCATAGGTGTTCATCCCGGCTTCCATGCCAACGCAGGGCGGCAGGGGCGTCAACGCCTGCGCCGCCGTTGCGGTCAACATCGAAAGGATGATCGCCCCGCGGATCATGCGCTTACAGCCCCTGCCCCGGTTTCACGTCCTTCAGCTCCATCGCCTTGGCCGGATCACGCCACATCTGCTGCAGCACGTTCTGGCGCTTGACGTCCTTTCTGTGCCGCAAGGTCAAGAGGATCGCGCCGATCATCGCGACCAGCAGGATCAGGCCCGCCAGCTGGAACAGAAGGAAATATTTGTCGTACATCAACAGGCCCAGCGCGCGGGTGTTCTCGATCTCGGTCGGGGCCACCGCTTGCCGCAGCCCTTCGGCCCCGTCCGCCACCGTCCAGACGCCCACGCCGATGGAGACCTGCATCAACAGGACCACGCCGATCAGCAGACCGAGCGGCATCGCCCGTGCCATCTCGCCCTTCAGCGCGGCAAAGTCGATGTCCAGCATCATGACGACGAACAGGAACAGCACCGCCACCGCGCCGACGTAAACGATCACCAGCAGCATCGCCACGAACTCGGCCCCCAAGAGGACGAAGAGGCCCGAGGTCGAGAGAAACGCAAGGATCAGCCACAGCACCGAATGCACCGGGTTGCGGCTCAGCGTGACCATCAGGCCCGACAGCACCGTGATGACGGCGAACATGTAGAAGGCGAATGCGAAGACGGTCATGCGTCTTTCTCCTCAGGGGTCTCGGCAAAGACGAACTGGGCAATTTCCAGCGCCTTCTGCATGGCGGGAACACCGCCGAACATCGACATCTGCCAGATCACTTCCGCGACCTCGCGCTTGGTGGCCCCGGCGGCCAACCCGTTCTTGATCGTCATCCGCAGTTGCTGCTCACCCACCGGACCCAGCACGGTCAGCGCCGCGATGGTCACCAGAAACCGGGTCCGCGCATCCAGACCTTCGGGGTTGAAGGTCTTGCCGAACCACATTTCCAGCAGTTCCTTCGGCATCGGCGGAAAGAACTTCTCGAACGCCTTCGCGTCGACGTTTTCCATGCCGGGCATGAAAGACTGGGCCATCTTCTGGCCCTGCTCCATCATCGCGGCGAACATCTTGGCGAAATCGTCGGTCATGCGGTCACCGGTACGGAGCGTCGATTTCAAGGTTCCGGGCGATCTCCGCTTCCCAGCGGGCGCCGTTCTCCAGCAGCTTGTCCTTGGTGTAGAACAGCTCTTCCCGCGTCTCGGTCGAGAATTCGAAGTTCGGGCCTTCGACGATGGCATCGACCGGGCAGGCCTCCTGGCAGAAGCCGCAGTAGATGCACTTGGTCATGTCGATGTCATAGCGCGTGGTGCGGCGGGAGCCATCCTCACGCGGTTCGGCGTCGATGGTGATGGCTTGCGCCGGGCAGACCGCCTCGCAAAGCTTGCAGGCGATGCAGCGTTCCTCGCCGTTGGGATAACGGCGCAGGGCGTGTTCGCCGCGGAAACGGGGGCTGAGAGGCCCCTTCTCATGCGGGTAGTTCAGCGTGGTCTTCGGCGCGAAGAAGTACTTCATCCCCAGGCCGAAGCCCTTGATGAAGTCCATCAGCAGAAAATACTTCGTGGCGCGGGTCCAGTCGATTTGGGTCATTGCTGCTTCTCCATTCCGGCGACGTCTTTCATGATCAGAGCAAGGTCAAGCGGATACTGGACGCCGAACTCGTCCAGCATCCACGCCATGTCGCCAAGCGGGTCGTCACCGAAGTCTTCGTTCGCATTTGCACGCCGAATAAGATCAGCGCTTTCTGCCATGCAGTCCCGATCGTCTACTGCCTTGCACGCATCATATCGCAGGGCGCTGAAAGCGATCTCACCTTGAGCTTCTATTTCGCCTTCGCTGATTGGAGAGAGAACAGCAATCGCTCGTTCGGCGATGTTTCGGCGTCCGGACGCATTTGCCTTTTCGGCAGCACCGACGCCTGAAACGTAGATTGTGATCATCTCATAGCCACAGCCATGGCGCTCGTTTGCTAAGCAGCCCTCGATGTTCTCTCGCGTTTCATACGCGCTCACCAGGCCATCGAAAGCACAGGACCAATCCCGCGCTTCAAAGCAGGCTGCGATGCGCTCGCGCTCGACCTGCGGCACCTCAGCGGGTACCGGGGTACCCGTGACTGAAAGCGCCCCAAGGATGAGAGCCAATTTCACCCTCAGCCCCCCACGGCCCAGCGGGCCCAGAACCCGCCCAGCACTTCGAATTTCGCAAGGAACGCCACGATCACGACCCAGGCCAAGGACATCGGCAGAAAGACCTTCCAGCCGATCCGCATCAGCTGGTCATAGCGGTAGCGGGGGACGATGGCCTTCACCATGGCGAACATGAAGAAGAAGAGCCACATCTTGGCGACCATCCACCACCAGCCATCGGCCAGCCCGGGGATCGGCGACAGCCAGCCGCCGAAGAAGAGAAGGCTGATCAGCGCGCACATCAGGAAGATCGCGATGTATTCGCCGGCCATGAACAGCAGGTAGGGGGTCGAGGAATATTCCACCATGAACCCGGCGACGAGTTCGGATTCCGCTTCCGGCAAGTCGAAGGGCGGGCGGTTGGTTTCCGCCAGCGCACTGATGAAGAAGAGGAACACCATCGGGAAGTGCGGCAGCCAGTACCAGTTGAAGAGGCCCCAGTCCCCGTCCTGCGCGGCCACGATGGCACCGAAGTTCATCGCACCAGTCGAGATGATGACCCCGATGATGATCAGGCCCAGCGAGACTTCGTAAGAGATCATCTGTGCGGCGGACCGCAGCGACCCCAGGAACGCGTATTTCGAGTTCGACGCCCAGCCGCCCATGATGACGCCGTAGACCTCCAGCGAGGAGACGGCGAAGACAAACAGGATCGCCACGTTGATGTTGGCCAGGACCCAGCCGTCATCGAAGGGGATCACCGCCCAGGCGAGGATGGCGAGGACAAAAGACAGCATCGGGGCCAGGAAGAACACCGGGCGGTCAACGCCAGCCGGGATGACGATTTCCTTGACGACATACTTCAGCGCGTCGGCCACCGATTGCAGCAGGCCGAACGGCCCCACCACGTTCGGGCCGCGCCGCATCTGCACCGCCGCCCAGATCTTCCGGTCGCCGTAGACGAGGAACAGCAGGCTGATCATCACGAAGGCCACGATCAGCAGCGACTGCGCCGCGATCAGCACTGCCGTCCCGAACCCTGTGGCAAGAAACCCGTCCATGTCAGTCCCTCATCCTCAAACCGCCAGTCTTACTGACCAGGTATTCCAAGCTCTGCGCACTCGGTCGCCACCACTTCGGCGTCGATGGTACGCAGGCCTTGCGGCAGGCTGGCCGAGATGACGTAGACCGCATCCCCGTACCACGTCTGCCCTTCCTTCTTCACGATGGTCCGCACTTGCCGCGCGAAGCCAAACCCTTGATCCAGCGCATATTGCGCGGCAGCGCAGCGGCCATAAGCCTCGACCTCGGAACGATCCCGCGCGCCCGTCATGGCGACGCTGAAGCTGACCAGATCGTCGTCAAGCAGGATCGTCGAGACCCCCTGATAGACCGCCTGTTGCCCGCGCTCCTCTGGCACCTCTCCGGCGGGCGTGCAAGCCCCAAGCGCCGCTGTCGCGGTGCCAAGGGTCGCCACGAGGGAGAGGCGCTGCGCCATCCTATTCCGCCGCGATCGGGGCCGCCGCGCGGGCCTTGGCCATGGCGGAAAGCTCTGCCATCACCGAAGACGCCCGGGCAATCGGGTTGGTCAGGTAGAAGTCCTTGATCGCATTGCGGAACGTGGCCTTGGCCGGATGCTTGACCTCCAGCGGTTGCCAAGCGTTCTCAGGCACCTCGTCGATCCGGCCCAGATGCGGGTGCGCCTTCACGATGGCCGTGCGCAGACCAGCCAGCGAATCCCACGGCAGTTGCGCCCCGACCTCGGCCGACAGCGCCCGCAGGATCGCCCAGTTCTCCTTCGCCTCGCCGGGGGCAAAGCCTGCGCGGAAGGCCAGTTGCGGACGGCCTTCGGTGTTGACGAACAACCCGTTTTCCTCGGTGTAAGCCGCGCCCGGCAGGATGATGTCCGCCCGGTTCGCACCCCGGTCGCCGTGCGAGCCCTGATAGATCACGAACGGGGCATCGGCCCCGTCGCGGCTGATCTCGACCTCATCGGCGCCAAGGTTGTAGATCACCTGCGCGCCTTGCGTTGCCATCGCAAGGCCACCTTCGGTCACCGCGCCCACGTCCATCGCGCCAACCCGGCCCGCCGCGGTGTGCAGCACCATGAACTTCGCGCCCGCGCCTTGCACATAGGCCATCGCCTGTGACAGCACGGCCTCGCCATCCGCCTCGTTGATCGCGCCCTGGCCGATGATGACCAGCGTATCCGGCTTTTCCGTCACCCGGCCCACAAGTTCCACCAGCGCCGCGCGGTCCGACCCCATGTGCTTGTAATCGTAGGTCAGATCGACCTTCTCGCCGAAGAGGCCGATCATCGCGCCATTGGTCCAGGCCTTGCGGATGCGGGCGTTCAGGACGGGGGCCTCGACGCGCGGGTTGGTCCCGATCAACAGGATCACCTTCGCGCTGTCGATGTCCTCGATCTTCGCCGTGCCGACATAGGCCGAGCGGTTGCCGACCGGCAGCTTCGCCCCATCAGTGCGGCATTCCACCTTGCCGCCCAGCGATTCGACCAGCGTTTTCAAGCTGTAAGCCGCTTCGACCGGGGCCATATCGCCGACCAGTCCGGTGACCTTGCGGCCCTTCATCGCCGCAGCCGCCTTTTCCAGCGCCTCGCCCCAGGTCGCTTTGCGCAACTTCCCATTCTCACGGACATAAGGCGTGTCCAGCCGCTGCCGACGCAACCCGTCCCAGACGAAGCGCGTCTTGTCAGAAATCCATTCCTCGTTCACGCCGTCATGGTTGCGCGGCAGGAAACGCATGACTTCGCGGCCTTTAGTGTCGATGCGGATGTTCGACCCCAAGGCGTCCATCACGTCGATGGATTCGGTCTTGGTCAGCTCCCAAGGCCGCGCGGTGAAGGCGTAAGGCTTCGAGGTCAGCGCCCCCACCGGGCAAAGGTCGATGATGTTGCCCTGCAGGTTCGAATCCAGCGTCATGTTCAGATAGCTGGTGATCTCGCTGTCTTCGCCGCGCCCGGTCTGCCCCATTTGGGTGATCCCGGCGACTTCCGAGGTAAACCGCACGCAACGGGTGCAAGAGATGCAGCGGGTCATCTTGGTTTCGACCAACGGGCCAAGGTTCAGGTCTTCCGACGCCCGCTTCGGCTCGCGGTAGCGGCTGAAGTCGACGCCGTAAGCCATCGCCTGGTCCTGCAGGTCGCATTCGCCGCCCTGATCGCAGATCGGGCAATCCAGCGGGTGGTTGATGAGCAGGAACTCCATCACCCCCTCGCGGGCCTTCTTCACCATCGGCGATTTGGTCTTGACCAGCGGGGCCTGCCCCTCCGGTCCGGGGCGCAAATCCTTGACCTGCATCGCGCAGGAGGCCGCCGGCTTTGGAGGCCCGCCGACCACCTCGACCAGACACATCCGGCAGTTGCCCGCGATCGTGAGCCGTTCGTGGTAGCAGAACCGAGGGATCTCGACCCCCGCGACTTCCGCCGCCTGGATGATGGTCATCGCGCCATCGACCTCGACCTCGATCCCGTCGATGCTGATTTTCTTGAGGTTGGTCATTGTGCACCCACGAAGATGATAAGTCCGATTAGTATAACGGAAATAATGATCCAGCCGCCCTTCACAAATTCAAAAAAAGACTTCGCAGTTTCTTCCAAGAACCTTGAAACATCGCGGGGGAGGATGAAAATCGCCCAATGCGCAATCATTCCGCAAATTGCGCCAATCGCGCAGCCGATCAACGCTGCAATCAATGCTGGCACCAAGCCGCCCTGCGCGTATGATGCAATGGCGACTAGCGCGAAAACGCTTGCCCCAATCGTCGCAAACCACTCTTCTGTGGTTTCCGGCACATGCCACTTCATCGCCCTACTCCGCCGCCACTGGGGCGCAACCGTGGGTCTTCCACGCCTGCGCTTCTTTCAGATATTTCCAGCCGAAGGCATTGTCGCTGTCGCCATGTGCCTCCAAATGCTTCAACCGCTCCAGCGCCTCGTCCAAGGTTGGCCGGTGCCCCGCAGGCACCCACCACATGACGAAATGCATCCGGCCCAGCACCTCGAACCACTCTTGCCGACGTTCGTAAAACGCCCGGTGGACGGTGTTGAAGACGAAATGCTCCAGCGTCTCGACGCTTTCCCAGACCGTCAGGTTCGACACGAATTGCGGATCGCCCTCGATCTTGGCTTCGGTGTTCCCGGTCCCCGGCTCGCCCGAACCTTCCATCATCCAGACGAACCCGGGCATCCGCTTGCCCATCCCGTTCACCCGGTCCAGTGCGGCCATGAACTCGGCCACGCGCGGGTCGTCGGTGGGGGCCAGAAGGCGCCCCACGTTCAACTCGGCCAGATGCATACCAGCGGGGGTCATGGCGACACCTTCAGCAGGCTGCCAATGGCGCTGCCCTTCGCGACCTCGGCCCGACCATAGCGGCAGAGCGACGCATCGTTCCCGACCTCGACCCCGCGCGCCTTGGCCCGCTGCACAGCCTTCAGCGCGACGGCATCGATCGACAACCGATCCAACGCCCGCTCGATCTCGGGCAGCGAATAGCCCTGCGCCTGCATCCCCCGCACATAGCGGGCGATCAGCGGGTCGGGGTCCGCATAGGTCTTGCGCAGACCCGTGCTGCGGCAGCGTTCGTCGATCAGGTCCACGGTGGCGACAGTGATGACGAACTCCTCCAGCGCGCGTTCAGCCGAAGCGCCTTGGGGCGGCGCCAGCGTGACCGAGGGTGTCTCGGCCACGCAAGCGCCCAGGGTCAGGGTTATCGCTAGAAAGCCTGCCCGGCGCAGCAGAGCCTTCGGCAGGCGGCGGACCATCCGCGCCTGCTCATCACCTTGCTGCATCCGGGCTTCGTTCATTTCGTCGACCTCAACAGCGAGCCCGCCAGCGTGCCTTTGGCGATCTCTTCCTCACCGATCTTGCAGTAAGCCTCCGGGTTGCCCGGCTCGGCACCCTTGGCCTTCAGCCATTCGGCGGCTTCGGCCTTGAACTTGGCCTTCTCGACATCGGACCGGACGAATTCGCGCACGACGTCGGCCTCATAGCCCTGCGCCAAGGCGAAGTCGCGGAGGTTGTTGAGTTCCCCCAGCGCCTTCATCGTGCGGGCCTTGATCGTCGGGCAGTTGTCGGCGATGGCGTCGCCGATGAAGCCCTGCAGAAGCTTTCCGCGGATTTCCGGGTTCTCGTTGATTGGCACCAGCGCGAACGCCGGGGTGGTGACGGCTAGGGTCAGGGCAATGGTGATAGTGCGAAGCATGTTGGCCTCCGTTGGCTGCTTGCGATCTGCTCGTAGCCGGGAGATGGGGGCAAACCCCTTTGATATGCCATGACAAAGCGCCGTTCTCAGCGCTTTGTGACCGGGGATGACCGCATTCGTCATGCGCAACCCTCGGGATAGACCCATTCGCCGGTTGCCCAGTCGAAGCGGTCGTAGATCGAGACGCGGACCGCGCCTCCGCAAGCCGCATCCGCCACCTTGCGGGCCGCAGCACCGTCCCACATTGCGAACGGCTGGCCGTTGTTCGACACCCGCACAGGCTCACGCATTGCGGGAACGGTCGCAGCCGTTCCAACGCAGGCGGCCTGCGCCAGGGTCACCGAAAGGGCCAGCGCCATCCGCATCACGGTGTGCCTCGCAGCCGGTTTGCTACGGCCAGACTCATTGCAGCGGCAAATGGTGCCGAAGCGAAGACCGCGACCGTCAACATCGCGAGAAGAACATTTTCAGTCGCGCCCCCGCTCGCAGACATGAATCCCAAACCGCCCAGGACAGGTGGCACTGCTGCCACATAGCACAGCGTCCGCCACAGCCACGAAAGCGGATGAACCGGCGCCATCATCGCAAGTGCGATCAACACGACCCCCAGCGATAGAAAGGGCACGGCAAAGAACATGGCTTCACTCCGCCGCGACCGCACTGACGCGCCCGGTGCGCTTGGCCTTGATCCGGTCCTCGATCTCGTCGCGGAAGGCGCGGATCAGGCCCTGGATCGGCCAGGCGGCCGCATCGCCCAACGCACAAATGGTGTGGCCCTCGACCTGCTTGGTGACGGACAGGAGCATGTCGATCTCTTCGACCTCGGCCTCGCCGCGCACCAGCCGGTCCATGACCCGCATCATCCAGCCGGTGCCTTCGCGGCAGGGGGTACACTGACCGCAGCTTTCGTGCTTGTAGAACTTCGACAGCCGCCAGATCGCCTTGATGACGTCGGTAGACTTGTCCATCACGATCACCGCCGCCGTCCCCAGACCCGACCGCTGCTCGCGCAGCCAGTCGAAGTCCATGATCGCGTCGTCGCACTGTTCCTTGGTCAAAAGCGGCACCGAGGACCCGCCCGGGATCACCGCCTTGATGTTGTCCCAGCCGCCGCGGACGCCGCCACAGTGCCGCTCCAGCAGTTCCTTCAGCGGGATCGACATCGCCTCTTCGACGACGCAAGGCTGCATCACATGGCCCGAGATGCCGAAGATCTTGGTGCCGACGTTGTTCGGGCGGCCAAACGAGGCGAACCACTCCGGCCCCCGGCGCAGGATCGTCGGCACGACGGCGATGGATTCGACGTTGTTCACCGTGGTCGGGCAGCCGTATAGGCCGGACCCTGCCGGGAACGGCGGCTTCATCCGGGGCATGCCCTTCTTGCCTTCCAGGCTTTCCAGCAGCGCGGTTTCTTCGCCGCAGATATAGGCCCCTGCCCCGTGGTGGAGATACAGGTCAAAGTCCCAGCCCGAATTGGCCGCGTT
>JBGSVS010000068.1:0-2346 GCA_041752895.1 Tabrizicola sp. | reverse complement strand
GAGGGCGCGGGGAGCGCCTTGCGGTCGACCTTGCCGTTCGGCGTCAGCGGGAAGGCGTCAAGCCGGACGACATGGGCGGGGACCATCACTTCGGGCAGGTGCTGGGCAAGGTCAGCCTTCAGGGCCGTCTCGTCCACGGGGCCGTCGGCGGTGACATAGGCCACAAGCCGGACATCGCCGGGCACGTCCTCACGCGCCATGACGACGGCCTGCCGGATGCCGGAGGTGGCTTCAAGCGTGGTCTCGATCTCTCCCAGCTCGATCCGGTGGCCGCGGATCTTGACCTGGAAGTCGGCCCGGCCAAGGTAGTCAAGCTTGCCATCGGGGCGCTTCCGCACAAGGTCGCCGGTGCGGTACATGCGCCCGGTCCCTGCGAAGGGGTCGGGGCGGTAGCGGTCGGCGGTCAGGTCTGGACGCTGGAAATAGCCGTGCGTCACACCCTCGCCGCCGATCCAAAGCTCACCCTCGCGGCCGTCGGCGACGGGGGCCTGGGTGTCGTCAAGGATGTAAAGCGACGTGTTGGCAATGGGTTGTCCGATGTTGACCACGCCATCCGCCCCTGTCGTCGCCTCGACCGACGACCAGATCGTCGTCTCGGTCGGGCCATACATGTTCAGGACCGGCGCGCCGATCAGACCGGCCAGATCGCCCGCCAGACGGCCCATCAGCGCCTCACCGCCGACCAGCATCCGGTTCAGGCGCTTCAGTGCTGCCCGCGCGCCATCATCTTCAGCCAGCATCCGCGCCATGGAGGGTGTGCATTGCAGGTGCGTGACGTTGTGGCGATGGATCAGGCCCGCCATCGAGTCATCACCTTCCGCCCCGGCATTGGTGATGCGCAGGACCTCGGCCACGGGCTTCAGCCCTTCCAGCACGACTTGCGTCGGGATGCCGTAGTCGACCAGGCAGGCGACCTCGTCGATGTCGATGGCTTTCAGCTCTTCGACCCGTTTCACGGCGTCTTCCACGGTGCCAAAGAGGCCCGAGTCGTCAAAGTAGCGCAGGAAAGCGAAGTCGAGAATCGCCTCCAATTCGTCCGGGGCCAGCGAGCCGAGGTCGATGTCCATCGGGTTCGCGACACCTTGCGGTTTCTTGAAGGCCGGGAAGGCCCAGGCGTATTGCTTGATGAGCGCGGCGGCCGAGCGAAGGTAGTTCTTCATCGGCTCGCGCGCGACTTCGCGCGCCGTGTCACGGTCGGCGGCAAGATAGGTGTGCAGCATCAGCGTGACCTTGAACTTCGCCGGGTCATGCCCGGCCTCAGCCAGCGCCTTGCGGTAAAGTTTAACCTTGTCAGAGACTTCCGCGATGGACTGGCCCAGAAGGTGGGTCAGGACGTTCGCGCCCATCTTCCCGGCCTCACGCCAGGTTTCGGGGTTGCCGGCGGTGGTGACCCAGGCCTCAACTTCCTTGGACACGGGGCGCGGCTGGGTCGTGACGGCGAAGGGGGTGCCGTCCTTCCTTGGGAACTCCACCGCCTCACCGCGCCACAACTTGCGCACGGCTTCGAGCGAGTCGAAGAGGGCCTGTCGGTTGGCGGGGGGGGTGTTCTCGGGCCGCAGGACGAAGTCGTCGGGTTGCCAGCCCGAGGCGAAGGCCATCCCGGCGCGACCATTGGTCAGGTTGTCGATGACCGCCCATTCCTCGGCGATGCGGGCGGGGTGGTGCAGGGGGGCGACGATCGAGCCTGCGCGGACGCCGATGTTCTTGGTCACGGCGGCTGCAGCAGCACCCGTTACGGCGGGGTTCGGGTAGGGGCCGCCGAAGGCGTGGAAGTGACGTTCGGGCGTCCAGACGGCGACGAAGCCGTTCTGGTCGGCGAACTTGGCGCCTTCGAGCAGAAGCTCGTATTTCGAGGGTCCGGGCAGGTCGTCGTTGCCCCAGTAGTAGACCGAGAAGTCCATCTTGCGGGGGTTGATGGAGTTGCCGCCTGATCCGCCGGACGGACGGACGCGGGCGGAATCGTCGGCAAGGACGACGGTAAAGCCGCGGGTCAGGGTCCAGAACAGCTCAAGAACCGAGATGTCGAAGGAAAGCGACGTGACCGCAAGCCAGGTGCCGGGCTCGGTGCCAAGCACATCGTCCATGCCCGCGAAGAAGTTCATCACGTTGCGGTGGCCGACCACGACGCCCTTGGGCCTGCCGGTGGAGCCGGAGGTGTAGATGACGTAGGCCGGATCGTCAGCGGTCGGGCCGTCCTGCGGCGCGGTCGTGAGGGCGGCGGCAAGGCGGGGGTCGGTGTCGAGGATCAGGAGGGCGGGGCCCTTGGGCAGGGCATCCGCAACGGCGCTTTCGGTGACGATGACCGGGCAACCCGAATCCTCGGCATACAGCGCCAGGCGGTCGGCG
>JBGSVS010000067.1:0-4132 GCA_041752895.1 Tabrizicola sp. | reverse complement strand
CGATCTCCCCGCGGCTGTCGCTGGTCGTCACCCGGCAGAACGCCGCCGCCCGCGCGCTCTACGCTCGCCTTGGGATGGGCGTTGTGGGACAGTACCACTACCGAATGAAATGATCGCGGAAAGCGACCTGTGGCAGTTTCGAAAGCCGTCCTCCCCCTGCTCGCCGCCCTTGGCGCACCTGCTTCAGCGCTGACGCTGGAGCTTCCTGCACCCGTCATCGGCGAGGAAAGCCGGAGCGAGGTTCCGGGCAGTTACGCCCTGCCGACAGCGGGTTTCAACGGCGTTTCCGTGCCGTCGCGCGTCGTGGAAGGCGCGCTGGACCAGCGGGCGATCCGGTTGGAGGCCCCGGACCTGACCACGCTTGCGGTCATGGCACCCTTGCGCGACCAGGTAAGGGCGGCGGGCTACCAGGTGATCTTCGAATGCGAGGCGCGGGGCTGCGGCGGTTTCGACTTCCGCTTCGGCACCGACGTCATGCCCGAGCCTGACATGCATGTGGACCTGGGCGATTTCCGGTTCCTGTCGGCCACCCAGGGCGACGAGGCGGTGTCGATCCTTGTCAGCCGCAGCGCGAGCACGGCCTATGTCCAGATCACGCGGGTGACCGAGACGCCCGCGCAACCGCCCCAAGCGGCCACGGACATCGACCTGCCGGATGAGGTCGCTGTCCCCGACCCGACCCCCAGCCCGTCTCCGACCGGTGTCTCCGGCCTTGCCCAGGCTCTGGATCAGGTCGGGATGGCCGCGCTGGACGATCTGGTCTTTGGCAGCGGCTCTGCGGCGCTGACCGACGGCAACTATGCCTCGCTTGCCGCCGTCGCGGCCTGGCTGCAGGCCAATCCGGACGGCACCATTGCGCTTGTCGGCCATACCGATGCCTCCGGAAGTCTGGCCGCCAACATTGCCCTGTCGGAACGCCGCGCCGAAGCGGTGGCCGAGGCGTTGATCACCGCTCATGACGTCGATCCGGCCCGGGTCGTGGCAAAGGGCGTAGGCTTCCTTGCCCCGCGCGCGACGAATCAGACCGAAGCGGGACGGCAGAAAAATCGGCGGGTCGAAGTGGTTGTCACTTCGACCCGCTAACGGCTCAAGAGGGGGGAAAATGAGCCGCCGAAACCAGAATTTGCGTCAGCCGCGACTTACCAGTTGTCAGGCCCCTTGTCGGCATAACGCCGGGCGAGGAAATCGATGAAGGCGCGCACCTTGGGCTGGGTGAACCGGCCCGGCGGATAGACGGCGTAGATGCCCAGCGTTTCGACCGGCAGGCCGGGGATCGCCTCTTCCACCAGCCGCTGCCGCATTGCGTCGGCATACAGGAACGACGGCAGGTAAGCGATGCCAAGGCCCGACACGGCCGCGTTCAGAAGGCTTTGCCCGTCGTTCACCGTCAGCCAGCCGACCGACCGGACCTGACGTTTCTCGCCCGAGGGCGCAGTGATCTTCCAGACGTTGCCGTTGGCCTGATTCGAATAGTGCAGCAGCTTGTGGTCGTTCAGATCGTCGATCTTCTGCGGCCGCCCGAACTTCTGGAAATAGGACGGAGAGCCGATCATCCGCTTGGTCGTCTCGGTCAGCTTGCGGGCGCGCAGGCTGCTGTCTTCCAGCTCGCCCACCCGGATCGCCATGTCGAACCCTTCGCTGATCAGTTCGACGTAGCGGTTGTTCAGGACCATGTTCACGGTGATGTCGGGGTATTCCAGCAGGAAATCCCCCAGGATCGGCGACAACAGGTTGACGCCGAAGTCCGTGGCCACCGACACCCGCAACAGCCCCGAGGGCGCGGATTGCATCGAGGTTACAAGGGCATCGGCCTCGCCAGCGTCGTTCAACACGCGGCGGGCACGGTCGTAGTAGGCCAGGCCAATCTCGGTCGGTGACACGCGGCGGGTCGTGCGGTTCAGAAGCCGCGCGCCCAATCGGGCTTCAAGAGCGGAGACGTGCTTCGAGACAGCGGACTTTGAAATCCCCATCTTTTTGGCTGCATCGGTGAAGCCGCCCTGGTCCACTACCGTGGCGAAGGCCTCCATCTCTGTCAGTCGATCCATAGTGTCCTCATGGGAACAATCACGCCGTTTGTGTCAGATAGGTTTCACAAGGAAATCGGGCAGGAAGGCGGCAATCGAGCGACCTATCCGGGGTATTGTGGGGGATCGTTCAAGGCGGAGAAACGTTTCCAGACCTGAATCAATCGGCCGTCTTTCGCCAAAACCGTGCATCACTATGCGCGGCAAAAGGTGCAATCCCGGCCTTCGGGCGGAAAAATGTTCCAGTGTTGCCGTCGGAACGGCAGTGCTTCGCCGCCCTTTCGCGACCATGGCCGCGGCCTATGGAACATCTTCCCGCAGACCCCTAGCTAAGGCCCGGGGCAGGGAAACCTGAACCACACAATCGTGGCCCGCGGCGATCCCGCCCGCGCCACACAATCGTGGCCCGTGGCCGGAAAGGCCACACCACAATCGTGGATAGAAAAGGAGACTTCCATGAAACGCTTTGCAATCCTCGCGGCACCTGTCGTCCTGGCCTCGGCCGCCTTTGCCCAGGCCACCCTGCCCGAAGTGGCGGACGCCGACGGCAACGGAACCTGGTCGCTGGCCGAGCTTCAGGTGGTCTGGACGGATCTCAACGACGAAACCTTCGCCAAGATCGACACCGGAGCGGACGGCGAGGTTGACCAGACCGAACTGCAGGCGGCCCTTGACGGTGGCGTGATCACCGCGCCGGCAACGAGCGGTTAACGCGGCGCCTCGTCGTTCGACCTCGTCCTCTCCTCGGTCCCCAAGCCAGAAGAGACGAAGTCGAAGGCGGGCCGTGTCGTCAAAACCTCGCCGCCAAGCGCGCGGCCTGATCAATCGCGCGCTTGGCATCCAGTTCCGCCGCCACATCCGCCCCGCCGATCCGGTGATGGGGGATGCCACGGCGGTCCAATTCGGCGCTGAGGCCCCGCTCCGGCTCTTGTCCCGCGCACAGCACGACGGCATCCACCGCAAGAAGTTCCGGCGTCTCGCGCCCTGGGCCGTGGCTGATCCACAGGCCTTCCGCCGTGATCCGCTCGTAGTTTACCCCGCCCTGCATCTTGACCCGCTTCATCGCCAGGCTCGCCCGGTGGATCCAGCCCGTGGTCTTGCCAAGCCCTCGCCCGGGCTTTTCCGCCTTGCGCTGCAACAGATGGACCTCGCGCGCCGGGGGATGCGGTTTCGGGCCTGCGGGGTCCAGGCCGCCCCGATTCTCCCACGGCGCTGATACGCCCCATTCCGCGCGCCAGAGGCCTGCATCCAGCGTCGGGCTTGGTCCGTCATGGACCAGCGTCTCGGCCACATCGAAGCCGATGCCGCCCGCGCCGACCACGGCCACACGGTGACCGACCGATGCCCCTTTCAGCACGTCGATGTAGGTCAGAACCTTCGCCCCCGCCTCGACCGGAATTCCCGGGTCGCGCGGGGTGACGCCGGCGGCGATGACCACCTCTTCAAAGCCCTGAAGGTCGTCTGCAGTCGCCGCATGGCCCAGCCGCAGCGTGACCCTCGGTGCCTGCAGCATCGTCTGGAACCAGTCGACGAGGCCGTGGAACTCCTCTTTCCCCGGCACCTGTTTTGCGAGGTTCAGCTGCCCACCGACCTTGTCCGCCTTGTCGAAGAGCGTGACATGATGGCCCCTTTGGGCGGCCACGATCGTCGCCATCATCCCGGCAGGCCCGGCCCCCACCACGGCAACTCGCTTGGTGACTGATGCGGGGTCATAGGACAACTCGGTCTCATGGCAGGCGCGCGGGTTCACGAGGCACGAGGTCAGCTTGCCGCTGAAGGTATGGTCTAGGCAGGCCTGATTGCAGGCGATGCAGGGGGCGATCTGGCGCGCGCGCCCGCTGGCGGCCTTGGCGATGAAATCCGCATCCGCCAGCCATGGCCGCGCCATCGACACCATGTCCGCCGCACCTTCGGCGAGCAACCTCTCCGCCACTTCGGGCGCGTTGATCCGATTCGAGGTGATCACGGGGACCCCAACCTCGGGCCGGAGCCGCGCGGTCAGGTCGGCGAACCCGGCGCGCGGGACCGAGGTGGCAATCGTCGGCACCCGCGCCTCGTGCCAGCCGATGCCGGTGTTGAGGACCGAGGCCCCCGCCGCCTCCACCGCC
>JBGSVS010000066.1:0-3487 GCA_041752895.1 Tabrizicola sp. | reverse complement strand
GCCGCGCCGCCCGCGCGATCACCGCGCTCACGCGCGGGCCGGACCAGTCGGGCAGCAGGAACTGGAAGGACGATCCGACAAACCGCTCCTGCACGGGGCGCGGGATCAGGTGCAGGCCCGGCGTGCCCTTCAGCCCTGTCTCCAGCGCGCGGTAAAGTGCCTCCCAACGCGCCGCGCGGTCGGGCAGGAGGGAGATCTGCGGCCGAAGGATCGCCGCGCGCAGGTTGTCCATCCGGGACGACACGTTGGGCACATCCAGCTTCAGCGCCTCGAACACCTCCGCAGGCGGTGCCGCCCGGTGGCGCGCATACAGCATGTAGGACCCCGACAGAAGGACCGCCCGCGCCGCAAGCTCGGCGTCATCGGTGACCAGGAACCCGCCCTCGCCCGAATTCATGTGCTTGTAGGTCTGCGTCGAATAACACCCGATGGCCCCGTGCCGACCGGACGGTACACCCTTCCACTTCGCCCCCATCGTATGCGCGCAATCCTCGACCACCCGCACCCCCAGCCGGTCGCAAAGCGCCATCAGCGCGTCCATGTCGCAAACATGCCCCCGCATGTGGCTTAACAGCAGCACCCGCGCGCCCGTGGCCTTCGCCCGCGCCTCCAGGTGCGACAGATCGATGGTCAGATCCTCGGTCACTTCGACAAAGACCGGCACCGCCCCGATCGACGCAATCGCTCCCGGCACCGGCGCAAGCGTGAAGGCGTTGGACAGGACCGGTTCTCCGGGCTTGACCTGCAACGCCCGCAAGGCGCAGGCCATCGCCGCCCCGCCCGAGGCCAACCCAAGGCAATAGCGCGCGCCGACATAGCCCGCGAATTCCTCTTCCAGCAGCGCCGTCTCGGCCACTTCGCCCGCCACCGTGTTATATCTATGCAGCCGCCCATGGCGCAGGACAGCCATCGCCGCGTCGATCCCGGATTCGGGGATCGGCTCTTGCTGGGTAAAGCTGCCGCTGAATCGTTCCATGCCCAATAAGCCTCAGTTGTCCGCCGTCCGCTTGACCAGTGCCAGATACATCGCCAACGTCACCAGCAAAAGTGCGCAAGCCAGATAGAACGCGACGTTTGGCGACGGGGTGCCCCGGTCCTCTTGCATGAAAAAGCCGAAGACCTGGCTGAACAGGATCGTGCCCACCAGCATCGCCACGTTCATCACCGCCGAAATGCCGCCCTGCAACTCGCCCTGCGCATCTTCGGGCACCGCTTTCGACATCATCGCCACCAGCATCGGATGCACGAACCCCTCGGGCCCGTGCAGGACCATCAGCACGACTACGGCAAGCAGCGACCCGGCCAGCCCGTAGCCAGCCACCACGACCGCCGCGATCACAAGGCCGAACAGACACACCCGCCATTCGCCGAATCGGGCGACCACCGGCCCGGTGACAAAGCCCTGAAAGACCGCGGTGATGATCCCGAAGATCGCCAGCGACAACCCGACCATCGCCTCGGACCAGCCGAACTTGGCCATGCCCCAGAACGGCCAGATCGCCGGATAGACCGCCGAGGCCGCAAAGTACACGAAGAGGACCCCGCACAGCGGCAAGACCCCCTGATACAGGCGGAACACCTTGAACGCCCCGAACGGGTTCGACCGCGCCCATTCGAAGGCGCGGCGCTTTTCCGGCGGCAGCGTTTCGGGCAGCACATACCAGCCGTAGACGAAGTTCAGCATCGAGATGCCCGCTGCGACATAGAACGGCACCCGCGGGCCCAACTCTCCCAGCAATCCGCCGATGGCCGGTCCCAGCACAAAGCCCACGCCGAACGCGGCACCGACCATGCCGAAGGCCTTTGCCCGGTCCTCGGGCGCGGTCACGTCGGCGATATAGGCGTTGGCGATCACATAGGACGACCCGCAGACCCCGGCGATGATCCGCCCCACGAACAGCCAGAACAGCGTCGGGGCCAGCGCCGAGAACAGATAGTCCACCCCCAGCCCGAAGACCGCCAGCAAAAGCAAAGGACGACGGCCATAGCGGTCCGACAGGTTGCCCATCAGCGGGCTGAAGGCGAACTGCGCCAGCGAAAAGGCCGCAAACATCCAGCCGCCGATATAGGCGGCGTCGGCGAGGTTCATGTGCCCAACCTCGGTGATCAGCGCAGGCAGGACCGGCATGATCAGGCCAAAGCCGACCATGTCCAGAAAGACCGTGATCAGGACGAAGGTCACCGCATGGCGGCTGACCGATGGGGGGACGACGGCGCTGTCTGTCATGGGCGCGACCCTATGGATCGGGGCCGGGCGTGTCAAACGCCTGCCCCGTCCCAGCGCCCCAGCTTTCCCTTCGCCAAATATCCCCGCGCGGCGCGCCCACCAAGCCGGTTGGCGCTTGCGCCAGAGGCGAGACAAAAGGCTTGCGCCGAATGGCGCTCAGTTTCAAACCCGACCAGCCCAAGGCGCACCGGCCCCCGGCAAAAGCGCCTTCCCTCCCCCTCGTGGGGAAGGGATGGGGGTGGGGGCTTCCAAAATCCCCCGAAAACCAGACCTTAAGAAACCCCTAACGACCGCGACCAACCCATTGATTTTCATAACCCATCAGCGATTGTCCACCGTGGACAGGATCACCCCAGCAGCCTCCCCGCCAACCCCGGCAGGTCCTCGAACCGGTCCAGAAGCGCTGCCGGGGCGAACCGCGAAACCCCCGCCCCCTCCGGCCCGAAGGTAACGAGGGCCACCGGCACCCCCGCCGCCACCCCGGTCTTCGCATCCGTCTCGGTATCGCCCACCAGCATCGACCGCCCCACCACTCCCCCGGCCCGCTCCACCGCCGCCCGGTAAGGGACGGGGTCGGGCTTGCGAACCGGAAACGTGTCCGCCCCCACCAGCGCCCCGAAAGCCCCCCGCACCCCAAGCTCGGCCAGCAACAACTCGGCCAACCCCTCCGGCTTGTTGGTGCAGACCGACACCGCGAACCCCCCCGATTTCAGCGCCTCCACCGCCTCCATCGCCCCGGGATAGAGCCGCGTGTGGGTCGCGATCCCCGCGCGGTAGGCTTCCAGCAGCACCGGATAGCCTGCATCCACATCCGCCTCGGTCCACGGCATCCCCAGCCGGTCAAACCCCAGCCGCAGCATCGCCCGCCCGCCATGAAACGCCGTCAAGGCATCCTCGGGCCCGAGAAGCTTGCGTGGAAAACAGGCATTCGCCGCCGCCAGCAGATCGGCCGAGGTGTCTGCCAAAGTTCCGTCCAGATCGAACACTACACAGCGCATTGCGGGCTTCCCATGTCGGGCCTGTAACCTCATGTGAAGGGCGGCCCCTTGCCGTCCGTCGCCACCGGGGTAAAACGGGCGCCAAAAGTTTGGAAGGGCAGAATGCAGGTTTCAGTCATCGTTTTGGCCGCAGGGCAAGGCACCCGGATGAATTCCGACCTGCCCAAGGTCCTGCACCATGTCGCCGCCGCCCCCCTTCTGCACCACGCTTTGTCCACCGCCCGCGCGCTGGGTCCCGCCGCGATCGTCACCGTGACCGGCC
>JBGSVS010000065.1:0-7319 GCA_041752895.1 Tabrizicola sp. | reverse complement strand
GCCCGACCATGGCTGGCGCGCGGCGAACTAGTCCGGGGTCTGATCCGGCGCCAATGGGCCTTCCGCGGCCGCAGAGGCGGCGGCTTCGGCCAGAGCGCGTGCCTCAAGCTTTGCCAGGTAGGCCCGGCGTTCGGCGCGCATGCCCTGCAGGCGGCGGAACAGGTTCGACGGGTCGGCATTCAGCCGGTCGAGAAGGTGGCAGGCCAGCGGCCCGACCACCGGTTCCTCAAGCGCCGCCTTCCAGATCGGGGCGAGCAGGTTGTAGTCAAGCCCGCCGCCATCAATGCCGAAGTCCAGCATTCCAAGCGGAAGCTTCGTTCCGCGCTTGCGCTTGTTCCGGAACAGCTCATCGGGGCCAAGGCCCGAGCTGAGCCGCTCGAACTCATAGAGTTTCATCAGCGAGAAGAGGACGTTCAGCGACAGCCCGATGCGGCGCTGGTCTTCCGTCTCGCCGAAATCGCCGAAGGTGATGATCGACGAGATCAGCCAGCGCGATGACAGTTCGGCCATGAGGGTTTTGCCCTGCTCGGCCCAGACCCGGCGGAAAAGGGCAGGGGCGTGGGCAGGGTAGGTGGCGCGGCGCAAATGCACGATCAGGTCGGCATTCAGGACGGCGAGTTCCGACTTGCCCTCAAGATCGCGACGCAGCTGCCAAAGCTTGCGCTGGTAATGCGATAAGGGGACGTCGGGGGTAAGCTCGCCCTCGGGCACCTTTTGGGCGGCCAGCGGGGCAAGCTCGATGTCCAGGGGCGGCAGGCTTTCGCCCTTGCCATAGACCACCGGCCCCCGGCGGGTGTTCCAGCGGTCGATGACCCCGCCCGGCGCGTCGGGATAGGTCAGCGCGGGGTCCGCATCCTGCGGCGTTGGAAGGGGGTCGTCGCTTGGCATAGTCATGCGGATCAGGCTAGGTCGGCCCCCGCAGGCGGTCAAGCGCGGGCCTTAGACCATCATTTCCTTGGTCGCTGTCAGCTTGACGCCCGGATAATCGCGGACGACCCGGTCGATGTCCCATTGCAGGCGGGTGAGGAACACCAGGTCGCCGTCGCTGTCATGCGCGATATGGCCCTTGTTGACGTTTGCCAGCTTTTCCACCTCGGCCTTGTCGCCGGAAATCCAGCGAGCCGACGTGAAGTTCGACCCTTCGAAGCGGACGGGGAGGGAATATTCCTGCTCGATCCGGGATGCCAGAACGTCGAACTGCAGGGCGCCGACGACGCCGACGATGTAACCCGACCCGATCATCGGCTTGAAGACCTTGGCGGCCCCTTCTTCGGCAAACTGGGTCAAGGCTTTTTCCAGGTGCTTGGCCTTCAACGGGTCAAGCGCGCGGATGGATTGGAGGAGTTCCGGCGCGAACGACGGGATGCCGGTAAAGCGCAGCGTCTCGCCTTCGGTCAGCGCGTCGCCGATGCGAAGCTGTCCGTGGTTCGGGATGCCGATGATGTCGCCGGCCCAGGCTTCCTCGGCCAGCTCGCGATCGGCGGCAAGGAAAAGGACCGGGTTGGTGATCGACATCGGTTTCTTCGACCGGACGTGGTGCAGCTTCATCCCGCGTTCGAAGTGGCCCGAGGCAAGGCGGACAAAGGCCACCCGGTCGCGGTGTTTCGGGTCCATGTTGGCCTGGACCTTGAAGACAAAGCCGGTGACCGGCGTCTCGTCTGCGCTGACCTGACGCTCGGCGGCCTTCTGCGGTTGCGGTTCTGGCCCGTATTCGCCGATGCCGTCCATCAGCTCTTTCACGCCGAAAGAGTTGATCGCCGAGCCAAACCAGATCGGCGTCATCGAGCCGTTCAGGAACGCCGTGCGGTCGAAGGCGGGCAGAAGTTCGCGCGCCATTTCAAGCTCTTCATGGAACTTCGCCAGCAGGTCCGCCGGGATATGTTCGGCAAGCTTGGGGTCATCGACGCCGCTGATCTGGATCGATTCCGCCACCTTGTTGCGGTCGGCGCGGTCCATGATCTCCAGCCGGTCGTGCAAAAGGTCATAGGCCCCCACGAACTCGCGCCCCGTGCCGATGGGCCAGCTTGCGGGCGTCACGTCGATCGCCAGGTTTTCCTGGATCTCGTCGATGATGGAAAACGTGTCGCGGCTTTCGCGGTCCATCTTGTTGCAGAAGGTCAGGATCGGCAGGTCGCGCATCCGGCAGACCTCGAACAGCTTGCGGGTCTGGCTTTCCACACCCTTCGCGCCGTCGATCACCATGATCGCCGCGTCAACGGCCGTCAGCGTGCGATAGGTGTCTTCCGAGAAATCGCTGTGGCCGGGGGTGTCCACCAGGTTGAAGCGATACTGGCGGAAGTCAAAGCTCATCGCCGAGGCGCTGACCGAAATCCCCCGGTCCTGTTCCAGCTTCAGAAAGTCCGACCGCGTGCGCCGCGCTTCGCCCTTGGCGCGGACCTGACCGGCCATCTGGATCGCGCCCCCGAACAGCAGGAACTTTTCGGTCAGCGTGGTTTTCCCGGCGTCGGGGTGCGCGATGATCGCGAAGGTCCGGCGGCGGGCGATTTCGGGTGGAAGGGGGGCACGGTTCGACATGGGCTTCCCTATAGGCCGGGCGCGCTTTCGCCGCAACATGGGCGGCACATCGCTTACTTTTTACCGAACGAACGCCAACGTGCGGTTGACGACAGGGGCGGGGCAAGAGTCTTGTGTCAGAAAAATAAAGGCCGGATCGATGAGCAGCCTGATCTCCACCGCGAAAACCGTCGCAAAGGCGGTGATGCGGCGGCACTATGCAAAGAACCACCTGCGCGCCGCCCGCGCCAAGCTGGCCAAGCTTGAGGCGGCTTACGGACCGCTGAACGCCGCCGACCGCAACCGCTGCGACACCTATGCGGTCGAAGTGCTGGGCCATGCGAAGTTCGCCCCCTGGCTTCATGTCTATGCCCATGTCGCGGGCGAATTCCGCGAGGGCTGGATCCCCGACAATTTCTACGACGAATGCGTGTTGCCACATAACTCGGGTCCTTATGGAGAGCTGAGCGGCCTGCGCAGCCTGAACCTGACCCTGTTCGACGCGCCCGAGTTTCCCGACATTGCCGCGCAGATCAACGGGATGGTCATTGGCCGCGACGGCAGGCCGGTGGCGGAGAAGGACCTGGTCGAGGTGCTGTTCGCTAAAGGAGACCGGGTGATCTTCAAAAGTGACGCCTCGCAATCGGGGATCGGGGTGAAGGTGCTGACCCGCGCGGCTTTCGACCCGGCTGAGGTGCATCAGCTGGGCTCCGGCATCTTCCAGCCCTTCATCCGCCAGCACGAGCTTTTCCAGCGGCTGGGCAATTGCCCTGCGGTGGCGACCCTGCGCCTGACCACGGCAGCGGACGAGGCGGGGCAGGTCTCGCTGCGGGGCGCTTACCTGCGCTTTGGTCAGGGCAAAAGCGACTATCTTCTTTCCGCCGACGAGGTCAACGCGGTGATCGACCTGCAGACAGGCGAGATGGGTGCCGTCGGCTATCTGCCAAGCTATCTGAAGATCGACCGGCATCCGCAGTCGGATGTGCCCTTCGCGGGTCATTCGGTCCCGAATTTCCAGGCCGCGGTGGCGGTGGCCCTGCGCAGCCACGCCCGGATGCCCTATGTCAGGTGCATCGGGTGGGACATCACCATCGACGATCAGGAACAGGTGCAGATCCTGGAATGGAACGGCGGCCACAACGGGATCAAGTTCACCGAAGCGACGCAAGGCCCCTGCTACGGCGACCTCGGCTGGCACAAGTTGCGGGCACGGAATTGATATCCGCCGCTTGTGGTTGCATGATCGGGGGAAGGCGACCGGCGAAGGATGCCATGACGCTGCAGTATATTGTGATCGGGCGGGGAGGGAACGGCGACCGGATGCAGGGCGGACCTGTCACGCTGTGCGATGTCCATGGTGCAATGGCGATGACCATGCGGGGCGGGGACCAGGGCGCATGAGAAGGTTTCTGGAATCCGCGAAGTTCGCCGCCAAGGCCACCCTGCGGCATCACTATGCCCGCAACCATATCCGCGCGGCGCGCGCCAAGCTGGCCAATCTTGAGGCGATGTATGGACCGCTCAACCCCGCCGACGCCCGGCGCTGCGACGCCTATGCGGTCGAGGTGCTGGGCAATGCCCGCTTCGCCCCCTGGCTTTACGTCTATTCCCATGTCGCGGGCGAATTCCGGGACGGCTGGATCCCGGACAACTTCTACGACGAATGTGTCCTGCCGCATATCTCCGGCGAATATGGCGAGCTGAGCGGCTTTCGCAGCCTGAACACCGTGCTGTTCGACGCGCCCGAGTTTCCCGATATCGCCGCCAGCATCAACGGGATGTTCATCGACCGGCGGGGCAAGGTTGTCGCCGACCGGGACCTTGCTGAAATCCTGTTTCAGCAGACCGAACGGGTGATCTTCAAAAGCGACGCCTCGCAGTCCGGTATCGGAGTCACCGTCCTGGACCGCGAGGGCTTCGATCCGGCCCGCATCAGACGCCTTGGCTCGGGGCTCTTCCAGCGCTTCATCCGCCAGCACGATCTTTTCCAGCGGCTGGGAAACTGCCCGGCGGTTGCAACCCTGCGCCTGACGACGGCCGCGGACGAGCAGGGCCGGATCAGTCTGCGCGGGGCGCATCTGCGCTTTGGTCAGGGCAACGGCGCCTATCTGCGGACTGCCGAAGAGATCAACGCCGTCGTCGACCGCTCGACGGGCGAACTTGCGCCGATGGCCTTCATGCCGGACTATTTCAGGATTGACCGGCATCCGCAGTCGGATGTCCCCTTTGCCGGACATTCGGTGCCGAATTTTCAGGCCTGCCGTGACGTCGCACTTCGCTGCCATGCCCGTATCCCTTACGTGCGTTGCATCGGCTGGGACATCACCGTCGACGATGAGGGTGGGGTGCAGATCCTGGAATGGAACGGCGGCCATAACGGGATCAAGTTTTCCGAGGCGACGCAGGGACCTTGTTTTGCCGATCTTGGATGGAGCAAACTGCGCCGACCCGCCTGACCGCGGAGCTATTTTGAACGGATCTTAAGGGCAAGCGAATGGACGCAATATTTAAGGTTACCAAGACCGTCGGAAAGGCCGTGCTGCGCCGCCATTACACGCGCAACCATCTGAACGCCGCGCGCAGCACCCTGCAGAAGGTGGAAACGCTTTACGGAGCCTTGACGCCCGCTGACCGCTGCCGCTGCGACGCCTATGCAGTGGACGTCCTGGGTCATGCGAAATTCGCGCCCTGGCTATACGTCTATACGGTCGTGTCCGGCCAGTTCAAGGAAGGCTGGATCCCGGACAACTTCTTTGACGAATGCGTGCTGCCGCACAACTCGGGCCCGCATGGCGAGCTGTCGCAGTTCCGCAGCCTGAACTCGATCCTGTTCGACGCACCCGAGTTTCCCGACCTTGCGGTGCAGATCAACGGGATGGTGATCGGACGGGAGGGCAAGCCGGTTGCGCAAAAGGACCTGACCGATGTGCTTTTCGGTCAGACCGACCGCATCGTCTTCAAAAGCGATGCCACGCAGTCCGG
This sequence comes from Tabrizicola sp., assembly GCA_041752895.1. Lineage (GTDB taxonomy): Bacteria > Pseudomonadota > Alphaproteobacteria > Rhodobacterales > Rhodobacteraceae > Tabrizicola. Next base: position 1,823 of record JBGSVS010000065.1, on the reverse strand, counting down.
GCTTGGGCTGACGGTGCTTGACCGCACCTCCTTTGATCCGGCCCAAGTTCGAAAGTTTGGCGCAGGCGTGTTCCAGCCCTTCGTCCAGCAGCATCCGGAGTTCCACCGGATCGGCAACAGCTCGGCGGTAACCACGCTGCGCCTGACCACGGCGACGGACGACACTGGCTGGCCGTCGCTCCGGGCGGCCTTCCTGTGCATCGGAATGGCGAAGGATCAGCATATCCGGGCGGGGACCGATGTCCTGGTGCCCGTTGACCCGGCCACGGGTGAGATGTCGCCTGTGGGCTACATCCCCGACTGGAAGCGCACCGACCGGCATCCGGATTCGGGCGTCGCCTTCGCCGGATTCGTCCTGCCAGAGTGGGAGGCCTGCCGCGACGTCGCACTGCGCTACCATGCGCGCCTTCCCTTCGTGCGCTGCATCGGCTGGGACGTGACCGTGGACAGCCATGGTGCGGTCAGGATCCTGGAATGGAACGGCGGCCATACCGGCATCAAGATCACCGAGGCGACCCAAGGCCCCTGCTTTGCCGACCTCGGCTGGGAAAAGCTGCGCCGACCCTGACTGTCGCGACATTGTTGCTTTCTGGCTTGATTGTCATTCCAATCGGGTGCAGATTGAGAACATAAATAGAACATTTGGAGGATGCCATGAACTTGAAAGCGATTGCCGACGAACTCGTCGCTGGATGCCGCGAAAACCGGGCCCGGGAAAATCTTGACAAGCTTTATGCCCCCGACGCCGTCTCGGTCGAGGCGATGGACATGGGCGGTGGAGCGACGACCACGGGCCTTGCCGGGATCCATGGCAAGCACGACTGGTGGGACGGCGCGTTCATCACTCACGGCCTGACCGTCGAGGGTCCGTTTGTCCACGGTGACGACCGCTTTGCCGTGATCTTCGGGATGGACACCACGGACAAGGCCACGGGCGTACGCTCGCAGGGCCGCGAGGTGGGCGTCTACCACGTCAAGGACGGCAAGATCGTCCGGGAAGAGTTCTTCTATTCCATGTGATCGGCCCGGCCGAACCGCCGCGGGGGTTTCCCACCCCCGCACCCCCCCAACCCATCCAGGGAAGTATTTGCGAAAAGGGCAAGACCAAAGCGGCGCCTCGGGACCGCTTGCCCTTGGCCCCCCGCCAGATAGGTTTCCGCCGAAGCAGGAGGATTGCGCATGGATCTGGGGATCAGGGGAAAGCGGGCGCTGGTCTGTGCCTCGTCCAAGGGGCTGGGTCGCGGCTGTGCCGAGGCGCTGGCCGAAGCGGGCGTCGATCTGGTGGTGAACGCCCGCGGGGCCGAGGTATTGGAGGCTACGGCCGACCACATACGCCAACGCTTTCAGGTGAACGTGGTGACGGTCGCGGCCGACATCACCACCGAAGCGGGCCGCGCGGCGGTGCTGGCGCATGGCCCCTTCGACATCCTGGTGACGAACGCGGGCGGCCCGCCTCCGGGGATGTGGTCCGACTGGGGGCGCGAGGATTTCCTGCGTGCGCTGGACGCCAACATGCTGACGCCCATCGCGCTGATGCAGGCAGTTCTGCCTGGCATGATGACCCAGGGCTGGGGGCGCGTTGTCAACATCACCAGCGTGTCAGTCAAGGCGCCGGTCGCGGTTCTTGGCCTGTCGAACTCGGCCCGGGCGGGGCTGACCGGCTTTGTCGCGGGCACCGCGCGGCAGGTGGCGGGGAAGGGGGTTGCGATCAACAACCTTCTGCCCGGCATCCACGCGACTGACCGCGCCCGCGCCAATCCGGACCTAGGCGTTGTCCTTCTGAAAGACTTCACCGTGGTCACCAGCCGCGTGGGCCTCGTCCC
>JBGSVS010000064.1:0-2072 GCA_041752895.1 Tabrizicola sp. | reverse complement strand
CGCAAGCCCGGCGCGGGATGGCATGACGGCCAGATCCTCATGGATCACACCGGCCCGCCGGGCAAGCTTTGCCGCGTATATACACGCTGCCGCAATCCAAAGCAGCACGACCATCCCCGCCGCCAGATCGACGACGTCTTGACCAACGCCCAACCGCCCTGCCCCGATCCGCAGCGCCGCCACCAGCCCCAGCAGCCCCAGGATCGGCGGGAACAGCGCGGGCGGCGTGTTGGCAAAGAGCGGCACCCGGCGCGGCGGAAACTCCGGTGGGGGATACATCTTCGGGCGATACCGCGCGGGGTCCTGGGCCATCATGCTCTCCGGTTCCTGGCGATCAGACCGCAAGCGCGGGCAAAGGTCCAGCCGTTCGAATGTCGCAGAGGCGGGGGGAATAATTACGTGGCAATGCAATCCAGGGTTATCTGGAAGGCGCTCCGATGGCCGCATTTGTATATACGGACATATATCTCTCGATCGTATATACGTTTGAATATACATGCAAGAAATATATTATAAGTCAGTTACTTACATCTATAAACCCGATGCCTGCCTCGGCCAGAGCACCGGAAACCAGTCCTCACGCAGCGGTTGGCCGGCCTGCATCCCGTGACCCGGAAACGGCGGTGAGGTGGGGCCGGGACGTTCTACATAGCGCGCGTCGTCGCCCACCAGCCGCAGCGAAAATGCCCGCCGCCGCGTCTCGGCGAGGTTCCCGCGCGCCCCGTGCAAGGTGCGGAAGTTGAACGCCACCGCATCACCCGGCGCCATCTCCCATTCCAGGATCCGCATCCCTTCGGCCTCGGGATCGGGGACGGCCATGTAATCGTCCTCGCCGGGGTAGAAGTTCGTCTCCGACATCCAGCGCGTCGGAAGGATGTCCTTCGGCCAGAGATGGCTGCCGGCAACACAGCGCAAGGACGCCACCTTCACCGGATCAAGCGGCGACCAGAAGCTTACCGTCTGGCGGCCTTGGACAAAGTAATAGGGACCATCGGTGTGCCAGGGCGTCGCCTTCGCGGTGCCCGGTTCCTTCACCAGGACATGGTCGTGGAACATCTGGACCCGGGAAGACCGCATCAGCCGCGCTGCAACGTCGGCTGCCTGCGATTGCCGGATGACGGCGGCGAACTCGGGCACTTTAGTCCAGTTGCAGTAGTCGTCGAAGAAGGACCCGGGCTCACCGGGCTTCAGCGTTGCCATCTGATGGGTCGGATTGGCCATGTTTCGCGCAATTCCGGCCCGCAACATCTCGACCCAGTCGGCCCAGAGCCCCCGGATCAGCACGACCCCGTCGCGCTGATAGCTTTCGACCATATCCTCGGTGATCGTGACCATCGGTGCCTCCCCAATCGCGCCTACCCTGCCCGCCAGCGGGCTTCAGGGCAAGACCAGGACGGTCGATCCAAGCCGTTTCAAGGTCGCTCCGGTGCCAAGCTTGAACCGCGCAAGGCCCGGCGCGCGTTCGGTATCGACCGACCCAAGATCCAGCCAGCGCACGCCTTCCGCATGCAAAGCCTCGGCCGCGCGCATCAGCATCACCGCATGCACCCCCGCCTGCCGCGCGGGGTCCGAGGCCCAGCCAAGATGATAGATCGCGCACGACCCATCGACGACAAAAGCCATCGCCGCCGCGCTGTCGCCGCCGTGACGCCAGTCCCACAGCCGAAGCGAACCGAAAGGAAGTGCTGCCGTGAACTGCGGCGGCAGGCTCCGGTAGCCCCGCGCCTGCCGCTGCCGGGTCTCCTCCTCGATCAGCCGGGCCAATGTCACCTTGTCGCCCCTACTGACCCGTATTCCGTAATTCTCACTTCTTGTCAGACCATTGCGCCACTTTCCTGAGAGGCCAGACCGCAGATCCGGCCCAAGCCGCCAGATCGCATGGTGCATCGGCGTGACGAGCGGCACCAGGCCAAACCCTCTGATCTCGCTCTCTGGCGTGGCCACAGTCACCCCCGGCCAGCGCGCCAGGTGACGCAATGCTCGCCTTTGCACACCCAGCGAAGGCTCCCTCTCCCAGACCGGCCCGCGCGAGATCAACCTTAGCCGACCGCGTTCGATCACCAAGGCCCGGC
>JBGSVS010000063.1:0-1990 GCA_041752895.1 Tabrizicola sp. | reverse complement strand
GACGCGCTCGCATCTCGGCCACGTCGGGCTTCACCCGGCCCCCCTGCCCCTTGCGCACAAGAAGAGCGTGGCGGAAGGCCTCGACCTCTCCGCCCAACGTCGGCTCTCCGGCCAGGACGCGGGCGCGGGTCAGGGCCAGATGCTCCCAGGTCCAGGCCTCGGTCTCCTGGTAGGTGGTGAAGCTGTGGATGCTGGTCGCCACCGGACCGGCGCGTCCCGACGGGCGCAGGCGCATGTCGACTTCGTAGAGACGACCCTCCGGCATCTGGGCGGTCAGCGCGGTGACCAGGGCCTGGGTAAGGCGTGAATAATAGGGCCGGGGCGCAAGGGGCCGGGGGCCGTCTGACCCCTCCACCCCCTGGTCATCATAGATCACGATCAGGTCGAGGTCCGAACCCGCGTTCAGGCGCGCAGCACCCAACGAGCCCATGCCGATGACGATGGCCCCCCGCCCCGGCATCGGCCCGTGCTTGCGGGCAAAATCGCCCACCACTTCGGTCCAGATCACCTGGACCACGGCCTCGGCCAGGTCGGCGTATTGCTTTCCGGCCTCGAACCCGTCAATCAGGCCCCGCAGATGGTGGACACCGACGCGGAAGTGCCATTCCTTCATCCAGCGCCGGGTCATGTCGAGCCGACCTTCGTAATCCGGCGCGGCCGCGATGCGGGACTGAAGCTCCGCCCGAAGTGCTGCCGTCCCCGGCCAGTCGCCCCAGAAACTGCCCCCAATCACCCCGTCGAGAACCGCGGCATTGCGGGCGAGGTATTGCGCCAGAGCCGGTGCCGAGCCCGCGATGTCGATGATCAGGTCGATCAGCGTCGGGTTGGCCTCGAACAGCGCGAAGATCTGCACTCCGGCGGGAAGTTTCGCGAGAAAGCCATCCAGTGCCGCAAGCGCCTCGTCGGGGTTCGCGGCGCGGGCAAGTCCCTTCAGGAACCGGGGACGCAGGCGGTGGAAGATCGTTTGCGCGCGGTCGGAACGGAAAGCGGGATAAGTGTCCCAGCCCCGGGTGATCGTGCGCGCCTTGTCCGAAAGCTCGGGTCCATCCTCGACCTCACCGGGGGAGAAGAAGCCCTCGGTCAGCCGGTCGGTGCGGGCAAGCCGGTCCAGAAGATCGCGGCGAAAGTCGGCCTCGGTCTGGCCGCAAAACGCTGCGATGCGCGCCACGCCGTCCGGCGTCGTCGGCATCGAATGGGTCTGCGCGTCGTTCACCATCTGCAGCCGATGCTCGACCTCGCGGTGGGCGCGGTAAAGGTCGGTCAGCTCTCCTGCCACCTCGGGCGGAATCCAGCCTTTCGCGGCAAGCGCCGCAAGGCCCCCGACCGTGGTCCGGTCGCGCAAACCGGGGTCGCGCCCGCCCGCAATCAGCTGGCGGGTCTGGGTGAAGAACTCGATTTCGCGGATCCCCCCGGCCCCTAGCTTCATGTTGTGGCCTTCTACGGTAATCGGCCCGTGCAGGCCCCGGTGATCACGGATGCGCAGCCGCATGTCATGCGCGTCCTGGATCGCCACGAAATCCAGATGCTTGCGCCAGACAAAGGGCGTCAGCACCTTCAGAAACCGCTCGCCCGCCGCAAGGTCGCCGCCGCAGGGTCGCGCCTTGATGTAGGCCGCTCGCTCCCATGTCCGGCCCTCGGCCTCGTAGTAGGCCTCAGCAGCGGCCATTGAAAGGCAAACCGGCGTCACGCTGGCATCGGGGCGCAGCCGCAGGTCGGACCGGAAGACGTATCCATCCGTCGCATCCGACAGGATCGCCGTCATCCGCCGCGTGACCTTGATGAAGCTTGCCCGCGCCTCCTGTTCCTCGCCCGGATAGCGGGTTTCGTCAAAGAGGCAGATGAGATCGATGTCCGAAGAGTAGTTGAGCTCTCCCGCCCCCATCTTCCCCATCGCCAGCGCCACCATGCCGCTTGCCGTCGCGGCGTCGTCCGGGGTGGCACCCGGCAGCTTGCCCCGCCGGATCTCCTCGGCGACAAGCCCGGTCAGCGC
>JBGSVS010000062.1:0-1518 GCA_041752895.1 Tabrizicola sp. | reverse complement strand
CTGACGACGAAGGCACCGGAGTGATGGCCGTGGGCAGCGGGGTCGGCGGCCTGGTCACGGCGCTGTTGCCGCTGGTCGGCATGGTGACGTTCCTGCGCGCCTGGGCCGCCCGCAAACGGGTCGAACCGGCTGTGGATGAGAATTTCGAGGCGCGGCAGGCCGCGACAGTGGAAAGCGAGCGGCGCATGGCTGCCTATCTGGCACAGAGCCGCTTGGGGGGATATGACGTCCAGACTGGGGACGAACAGGAGATCAGGCGATGAGCGCTGAGACGACGATCCGCGAAACGATCGAAAAGAACGATGTGGTGCTGTTCATGAAGGGCACCAAGATGATGCCGCAATGCGGGTTTTCGTCCCGCGTTGCTGGCGTCCTGAACTTCATGGGGGTAGAGTTTGCCGACGTGAACGTGCTGGCCGATGCCGAAGTTCGGCAGGGGATCAAGGACTTCAGCGACTGGCCGACCATTCCGCAGCTTTACGTCAAAGGCGAATTCGTCGGCGGCTGCGATATCGTCACCGAGATGACGCTGTCGGGCGAACTTGACCAGCTGCTGGAAGCCAAGGGCGTGGCCTTCGACAAGGCGGCGGCCGAAAAGATCCGCGAAGCCAACGCCTAAGAAATCGGCTGGCGCTTCGGCCTGCTTGAACTTGCTCTTACGGAGGGGTCTTGTCGTGAACACCGCGTCATTCTTGCGGCTTCTGAACCTCGGGTCGGCATTTGCGCTTGTGTTCGGCGCGACGTCACCCGTCCGTGCCAATGAAACGGACTGCAAACAAGGCGACGTGACCTTTGTCACCGGTGGGGTCGAAAAGCGCCTGAGCCTGCAGATCCACGAGCGTCCAGCCCAGGTCGGCAAGGGCCTGCTGCGCATCACCGAACTGCCGCCCATGTGCGGGGTCTTCGCGGTCTACCCCGAGCCGCGCGAGTCGCGGGTCTTGAGGAACTCGGATGTTCTGGCGGCGGACATGATGAGCTTTGGGCAGGACGGCAAGGCCATCGCAATGATGCGGGACGAAACCGATGTGGCCGTCGACGAGATGACGACGCCGGACGGAATGCTTTTTGCGGCCTATCTGGCGGGCGGGACGATCGATGCCGCGGGGTTCGACATGACCACCATCGTCACGGGATGGACCTGCACCGACTGATCCGGGTGCGGGGTCGCGCGGTCATTCCATCGTCTTGCAGGTGAGAAGCGGCGTCTCGCCGTCGGGCGTCTTCCAGTAGAGCGTCGCCGCGTCGTCCTTGGTCCACCAGACGTAGTTCGACCCGCCCGACGGCCAGCCATAGCGCGCGCCCGAGGCGGCGGGCTCGCCGATCAGCGTGATCTGGTTCCCCTCGACATGGATCACGACAAGGCTCTGGTCCGGCCCGTTGACATAGGACGCGGGGATTTCGACCCCGCGGTCGCACTGATAGCGCGTGGTGCTGAAGTCCTGCGGCACGGCGACCTGCGGCATAAGCAGCGCCACAGCGGCAAGGCGCATCAGCGGACCTGCTCGTCCACCTTTGCGG
>JBGSVS010000061.1:0-6290 GCA_041752895.1 Tabrizicola sp. | reverse complement strand
CCTCGGCCCCCGTCCACAGCGTTTCGTAGCCGGTCTCGCGGTACCACGCTGCCACCGCCTCATCGGCCGAAGCCGTCGCAGCAAGCGACTGGGTAAAGGCGGTCGATCGGGGGGCGACGGATTGTGCGAAGGCAACAGGGGAAAGCGCCTGGCACAGCACCAATGACAACGGCACAAGCCAGGAGCGGCAGCCCAGCCTGTGCAAGTCGGAAAATGACATTCTACCCTCGATCTCAACAGCTTGAAACACGTAGGCAAACCTTTCCCCGAACTGCACCGCTTGTCCATTCACAAAGCGGCAGTCAGGCCCCTTGGCCGCGAGATTGTTGTCAAGCGTGCTCCGGTCGTCGCTCAAAGCGATGCAGTTCCACCACACCCGACGGAATTCGTTGCCGTTAAGCAAAAATTCGCCGATTCAGGTTGTGCTTCCCCCCATGCGGGCAATCGGCGCTTGGGCTTCGATTCGACTTGTGCAATAACGACCCTGCACTTGGGGAAGAAGTTGCACAAAAGCTGCGCAGAGGCAGTCGAAGACAGCACGGGGACAGACGTTAGAATGACGGACAATCAACTTATCGGCGTCTCTCGGCGCGGCCTTCTTGGTGCGTTTGCAGCGACGGCAGTGATTGCGGCTCCGACCCTCAGCAACGCTTTCGGTGTTCTCAAGGGCGCTGGCGATATTCGCCGCATCCGGATGTACTCCGGCCGCACCGGCGAGACGATGGATACGATCTACTGGATCGAAGGCGAATACATCCCGGAAGTCGTCAAGGAAATCAACCATTTCATGCGCGACTGGCGGTCCGATGAGACCGTCAAGATGGACCTGCGCACCATCGACATCATGGCCGCCTCGCACCGCCTGATGGATGTGTCCGAACCCTACATGCTGCTGTCCGGCTACCGGTCGCCCAAGACGAACGCCATGCTGCGCTCGCGGTCAAGCGGTGTGGCAAAGAACTCGCTCCACATGGTGGGCAAGGCAGCCGACCTGCGGCTGTCGTCGCGCTCGGTCGGACAGATGGCCAAGGCGGCTGCGGCCTGCGCTTCGGGTGGCGTCGGCAAGTACTCGCGGTCGAACTTCGTCCACATGGATTGCGGCCCGGTCCGCAGCTGGGGCGGCTGAACCTGTCGACAGGATGGAAAAATGGCGCCTTCGGGCGCCTTTTTCATTGGCATCTTAGGTATCGCGTCGCGCTTAGCCCAGCGGTCCGGCCTCGGGGTCATGCAGATAGCCCTGCCCCTCACCACCCTCGACCTGACGCCCGCGGAACCCCATCGCCACGACGAACTTCTCGGAACTGTCGGCCCGGCTTGCTGCTGGCTTGACGTTCGCAACCTTGGTGAAGTTCTTCTTCAGCATGGTCTGCATCTCGTGCTCGGCACCCCCGGCCAGCACCTTCGCCACGAAGGTCCCGCCGTCCTCCAGCACGTCGAAGGCAAAGGCCAGCGCCGCCTCGACCAGCGCCACGATCCGCAAATGGTCCGTTCCCTTGTGACCGCTTGCCGCCGCCGCCATGTCCGACAGCACCACGTCGGCCCGACCGCCCAGCCAGCCCTTGACCAATGCATCAGCATCATCGGCCAGGAAGTCCAGCTGGTGGATCTCTGCGCCCGAGATCGCCTCGACCTCCTGCAGGTCCACGCCCAACACTGTCCCCACCGGCTTTTTCGGGTTCTGCCCCAGCGCGTTCACCCGCGCCACCGCCACCTGGCACCAGCCACCCGGAGCACAGCCAAGATCCACCACCCGCGCGCCCGGTTTCAGAAACCCGTACTTGTCGTCCAGCTCCGATATCTTGTAGGCGGCCCGGCCCCGGTAGCCTTCCTTCTTCGCGCGGATCACGTAAGGATCGTTCAGCTGCCGCTTCAGCCACAGCGTCGAGGACAGCTTGCGCCCCTTCGCGGTCTTCACCCGCACCCGCAACTCGCGCTGCCCGCGCCCCGAAGTCGGCTTTTCCGTCGTCATGTATAGGGCCCGTCCGCCAGCACACCGTCCGCGCTCATCTGCGCGTAAAGAAGTCCTTCCCTAAGCCCCCGGTCCGCCACCGACAAGCGGTCAGTCGGCCAGATGCGCATCAAGGCCTGCAGGATCGCCGCCCCGGACATGATCAGCGCATGCCGGTCGCGCCCGATCCGCGGGTCGGTCCGCCGGCCCTCAGGCCCCAGCGACAGATATTCGCGGATCACCAGATCGATCTGGTCAGACGTCATCTGTAACCCGTCAACCTTGGTCCGGTCATAGCGTTTGAGGTTGAGAAACGACGCCGCAACCGTCGTCACGGTGCCGCTGGTCCCGATGATCTGGAACCCTTCGCGCGGGTTGTTGGCATTGTAGGGGCTGAAGTTCGCCAGGTTCTCCTCGAAGAACCAGCTCATCAGCGCGAACCGCGCCGCATCGTCATCGACATCGCCAAACTGGTCCTTCAGCGTGGCCACGCCCAAGGGCACCGAGATCCAGTCCACCACCCGCGCCACGGCCCCCTCGCCTTGCGCGTCGAACCCCATGTGCAGCCGCATGATCGCCCGCGCCCGGTCCACCGGCGCCACGGCACTGATGTCGATCCAGACCAGCTCGGTCGACCCCCCGCCGATATCCACCACCAGCAACTGCTCGGTCGTGGCACTGACCAGGGGCGCGCAGGAAATCACCGCCAGCCGCGCCTCTTCCTCGGGGGCGATGATCTCAAGCGCCAGCCCGGTCTCGCGTCGCACCTGCCGGATGAAGTCCTTGGCGTTGCGCGCGCGCCTGCACGCCTCGGTCGCGACGAGGCGCATTCGCCGGACGCCATGCTTCTCGATCTTCTTCTCGCAGATCCGCAGGGCCTGGATCGTGCGGCCCATCGACGACCGCGACAACCGGCCTGATGCTTCCAAGCCCACGCCCAGCTGCACGGACTTGGAAAAGCTGTCGACGATCGAGAACTGACTGCCCAGCGGCTGGGCAATCAGCATCCGGCAACTGTTCGTGCCCAGATCCAGCGCCGCATAAAGCGGAGCCTCTCCGGGTTCTGGCAGGGCTGACGGCCCATTGGCGCGGGAAACAGTGGTATCCGTCTCGACCTGCGCGCTGGTCGCGTCCGCCCTGCGGGGACGCTCGGGCGTCATGATCGCCCTCCATCTGTGGTTGGCATCAGGGTAGTCGCCTTCCCCAGCCCGTGCAAGCACGCAGCAAAAGTCATGATCCTGTAGCAATTCTGCCTAAGCCCGGCCGAATCAGCGAATCAGCTTCCGTGTTCAATTGACGCCGGACTCCCCCCAAGCCTACGATTGCAGAAAAAAGAAATGAGGCAGACATGGCAGTAGTATCGCGCACCGTGGCAGCTTGCCTGCTTGTGGCAGCCACATGCCTTCCCGCGCTGGCGGAAGACCCCGCAGAAACCTCGCCCGCAGCCCCCGCAGACTGGAGCGGCTACCACTTTGGCTTCGCCCTCGGCACGCCGCGCGGTGACAACACCTGGCGACAGGCCTCTGACGGGCAGCAGCTTATCCCAGGCGATTGGCAGGGCTCGGCTATGGTCCTGTCATTCGGTCGTGACTGGCAGTCGAACCGCCTGACCTACGGCGCCGAGGTTTCGTACGGCAACGGAACCTATACAGCCGTTCCGACCAATGAGGTATTCATCACCTGCGACCTCTGTCGGACCAGGGCGTCTGATCTGCTCCGCCTGACCGGACGCGTGGGCTTCGCCGCCGGGTCTACCCATGTCTTCGCCAGCGGCGGCCTCGCGAAAGCTAACGCGCTCGCCACCCGGCAGAACGGAAACCTGATCGACGCCAATGCGACGATGACCGGCTGGACCGCAGGCGTTGGGGTCGAACAGCGGATCGGCGAAAATCTCAGCCTCGCTCTGTCCTACGATCATGTGGACCTCGGAACGCTATCGCTGCCGCTTTACAATCCCCCCACGGGCGAAACCCATGTCGAGCTTGACGTCCTGCAAGTCGGCATGAACGTCCGCTGGTAACGCTCCTCCGGCGCGCTACACTCGCCCTGTCGCATCCATCCCTTGCCATGTCGAAAACCGACACCGGCTGTCGGGGATCGGCAAGTATCAACAGGGCAACCGAACAACAGGAATCGCACCCATCATGGCCGAAGTAACCGTCGTCTACTGGCGCGACATCCCGGCCCAGGTGATCGTCGGCAAGGGCCGCCGCGGCTCCAAGGTCCAGCTGACTGAACGGTTCGAACAGGCCATCGACCGCTGCGCCATGAAGGTCGGCGCCAAGGACGCGGACGCCTATCTCGCCGAATGGCGCAAGGTCGTCGTCGCCGATCTGGAGGGCGAGCCCGACACCATCGCCGCCGACTATGCCGCCAAGCTTGAAGCCGAATTCGACACCGCCCGCATCAAGACCCTGATCGACGCCGAAGGCTGGGCCAAGGCCTGACGCCCGCATGACCCCGCCCAAGCCTGCCACCCTCAAGGAGACCGTGATGGCCCTGTTCAATTTCCGCCGCAAGGAAGAGGCCGCACCCGCAACCGGCGCGGTCGAGGCGTTCCTCAAGGGCTACTCGATCGAAGTCATGCCGCGCACCGCCGAAAAGGTGGAAAGCTTCCGCGACATTCTGCCCACCGGAACCCGTGTCTACATCGCCAACATCGAAAGCCCGATCGAAGAGATGGTCGCCACCGCCGCCCGCATCAAGCGCGAGGGCTTTGAGCCGATGCCGCACTTCCCCGCGCGCATCATCAAGGACAAAGCCACGCTGCAGGATTGGGTCGCCCACTACAAGGACGTCGGCGTCAAGCAGGGCCTGATCCTTGCCGGGAACCCCGCCGCGCAGGTGGGCGACTTCTCCTCCTCGATGGAGCTTCTGGAATCCGGCGCCTTCGACGGCTTTGACCGTCTGCATGTCGCGGGCCACCCCGAGGGCAACAAGGACATCGACCCCGACGGCTCCGACCGCATGGTGATGGAAGCCGCCCGCTGGAAATCCGCCTTCGCCGAACGCACCGACGCGCAGATGGCGATGACCACCCAGTTCTGCTTCGAGGCCCAGCCCGTCATCGACTGGGTCAACCGTCTGCAAGCCGAAGGCATCAGGCTCCCCGTCCACATCGGCATCGCCGGTCCCGCCAAACTGCAGACCCTGATCAAATTCGCCATCGCCTGCGGCGTCGGCCCCTCGCTCCGCGTGCTGCAAAAGCGCGCGATGGACGTGACCAAACTTCTCCTGCCCTACGAGCCGACCGAAGTGCTGGAGGCGCTGGCCGTCCACAAGGCCGCCAACCCGGCCTTCGGCATCGAACAGGTCCACTTCTTCCCCCTCGGCGGCATCAAGACCAATGCCCAGTGGGTTACCGAACACGGCGGCGCTTCCGGCGTTCCGGCCGCTGCTTCCGCTTAAGAGAAAGCTTCAAGAATGACCCGTACAGTCGTTGAATCGAAAACGAAAACCGTCATCATCGGCTTTGACGAGCCCTTCTGTGTGATCGGCGAGCGCATCAACCCGACCGGCCGCAAGAAACTCGCTGCCGAACTGGAAGCCGGGAATTTCGAGACTGTCATCCGCGACGCCCTTGAACAGGTCGCCTGCGGGGCGACCGTCCTTGACGTGAACTCCGGCGCGGTCTTCACCAACAAGATGGCCACCGACCCGCGCTATGCCGACAACAACTTTGTCGAACCGCCGCTGATGAAGGCGCTGATCGAGATCATCCAGCAGACCGTCGACGTGCCCCTCTGCATCGACTCGTCGGTCCCCGGGGCGCTCGAATCCGGCCTGATGGCCTGCGAAGGCCGCCCGCTGCTGAACTCGGTCACCGGGGAAGAGCATCGCCTTGAACTGGTCCTGCCCCTGGTCAAGAAATACAACGTCCCGGTCGTGGCGATCTCGAACGATGACACCGGCATTTCCGAAGACCCCGACGTCCGCTTCGCCGTGGCCAAGAAGATCGTCGAACGCGCCGCCGATTTCGGCATCCCCGCGCATGACATCGTGGTCGACCCTCTTGTCATGCCCGTGGGCGCGATGGGCTCGGCTGGGCAGCAGGTCTTCACCCTCGTCCGCCGCCTGCGCGACGAACTTGGCGTCAACACCACCTGCGGCGCCTCGAACATCTCCTTCGGCCTGCCGCACCGCCACGGCATCAACGGGGCGTTCCTGCCGATGGCCATTGGCGCGGGCATGACCTCTGCCATCATGAACCCGGTCCGCCAGCAGGAAATGGAGGCAATCCGCGCCGCCAACTTCCTGATGAACCATGATGCCAACGGCGGCGAATGGATCCGCTTCGCCAAGGTCCTTGAAGCCGTCGAAGGCGGCCTCAGCTTCGCCGAAG
>JBGSVS010000060.1:0-16251 GCA_041752895.1 Tabrizicola sp. | reverse complement strand
CGATCTCCCTGCCCAGCGCCGCGCGGGCACCGCCTCACCCGACCAAAGCGCGCCCGCAAACATCGTGACCTGCACCATGCCGAACAGGACCAGCGCCCCCGTCCCTGCATCCAGCCCCCGGTAGGCGAGCGAGAACCCGATCAGATAGGCCGACAGCCCCAGCACCCCCGCTATGCGCCCGCGCAGACCCGGCCAGGCCCAACCGCCCCGTTGCCACAGGACCAGCGCCAAAAGCATCCCCGCCCCGGCCATCAGCCGGATCACCGCGAACTCCACCGCGCCGATATGCCCCTGCCCCACCGCCCAACGGTTCAGCACAGAATTCGCCGCAAAGGCGATCATCGTCACAACGGTCAGAAGGAACAGGCGCATGGCCGCAGCATGACCGCGCTCTGTAGGGTGGGCAATGCTGCCCACCTCCCGCACATGAAAAAGGGCGCCCGAAGGCGCCCTTTCCCAAAAGTCTGGTGGCGTGGATCAGAAGTCCATGCCGCCCATGCCGCCGCCGCCCATGCCGCCGCCAGCCGGTGCGCCCTTGGGCTCCGGACGGTCAGCGATCATCGCTTCGGTGGTGATGAGCAGCGAGGCGACCGAAGCCGCATCTTCCAGAGCCGTCCGCGTCACCTTGGCCGGGTCGATCACGCCGAAGGCGAACATGTCGCCGTACTCTTCGGTCTGGGCGTTGAAGCCGAACGAGGTGTCCTTCGACTCGCGGACCTTGCCAGCCACGACAGCGCCGTCGACGCCGGCGTTCTCGGCGATCTGGCGCAGCGGAGCTTCCAGCGCGCGGCGCACGATGGCGATACCGGCGTTCTGGTCCGGGTTCGCGCCGGTCATGCCTTCCAGCACCTTGCCGGCCTGGATCAGAGCCACGCCACCACCGACGACGAAGCCTTCCTGAACGGCCGCACGGGTCGCGTTCAGGGCGTCATCAACGCGGTCTTTGCGCTCTTTCACTTCGACTTCGGTCATGCCGCCGACCTTGATCACCGCAACGCCGCCAGCCAGCTTGGCTACACGTTCCTGCAGCTTTTCGCGGTCGTAGTCCGAGGTGGTTTCCTCGATCTGCGCACGGATTTGGCCCACACGGGCTTCGATCTCGGCCTTGTCGCCTGCGCCGTCGATGATCGTGGTGTCATCCTTCTTGATGATGACCTTCTTGGCACGGCCCAGCATGTCCAGCGTGACATTTTCAAGCTTCATGCCGAGGTCATCGGAGATCACCTGGCCACCGGTCAGGATGCCGATGTCCTGCAGCATCGCCTTGCGACGGTCGCCGAAGCCCGGGGCCTTGACGGCAGCGATCTTCAGACCGCCACGCAGCTTGTTGACGACCAGCGTAGCAAGGGCTTCGCCTTCGACGTCTTCGGCCACGATGATCAGCGGGCGCTGCGACTGGATCACGGCTTCCAGCAGCGGAACCATCGGCTGCAGCGACGAAAGCTTCTTCTCGTGCAGCAGGATGTAGGCGTCTTCCAGCTCGGCAATCATCTTGTCGGCGTTGGTGACAAAGTAGGGCGACAGGTAGCCGCGGTCGAACTGCATGCCTTCGACGACGGTGGTTTCCGTCTCCAGGCCCTTGTTCTCTTCGACGGTGATGACACCCTCGTTGCCGACCTTCTGCATCGCGTCAGCGATCTGGCGACCGATTTCCGCTTCGCCGTTGGCCGAGATGGTGCCGACTTGCGCCACTTCGGCGCTGTCCTTGACGGGGCGCGAGGCAGCCTTGATGGCAGCGACGACCTTGGTCACGGCCAGATCAATGCCGCGCTTCAGATCCATCGGGTTCATGCCGGCGGCAACGGCTTTCAGGCCGTCCTTGATGATGGCTTGCGCCAGCACGGTCGCGGTGGTGGTGCCGTCGCCGGCCTCGTCATTGGTGCGGGAAGCGACTTCCTTCACCATCTGCGCGCCCATGTTCTCGAACTTGTCGGCTAGTTCGATTTCCTTGGCGACGGTGACGCCGTCCTTGGTGATCCGGGGCGAGCCGAACGACTTGTCGATCACCACGTTGCGGCCTTTCGGGCCGAGGGTCACCTTCACAGCGTCAGCCAGGATGTTCACGCCGCGCAGCATGCGGTCGCGGGCATCGGTGTCAAACTTGACGTCTTTAGCAGCCATTATGATAGCTCCTTGAATGGGTTGATTTCGGAACGCGTAGGTCGGGGTTCACCCCGACTCCCCTCAGGCGATGATCCCGAGGATGTCGCTTTCCTTCATGATCAGCAGGTCTTCACCGTCCAGCTTCACTTCGGTGCCGGACCACTTGCCGAACAGGACGCGGTCGCCCTTCTTGACGGACGGTGCGATAAGCTCGCCCGAATCCTTGCGGGCGCCTTCGCCCACGGAAATGATCTCGCCCTCGGCGGGTTTTTCCTTGGCGGTGTCCGGGATGATAAGCCCGCCCTTGGTCTTGTCTTCGCCTTCGATGCGACGGACCAGAACGCGGTCATGCAGTGGTTTGAAAGCCATCTGGGGTACTCCCTTGAGTTTCCAGGTTTGATCTTGATTAGCACTCAGCTTGCCCGAGTGCTAACGTCGCTTGAGGTAGGCGATGCCACCGCGCCTGTCAACACCTCGCTCCCTGCTTTTCGCGGCAGTTTTTCGCATTGCCTTTTGCCGCCCCGGTGCCACGATGCAGCAAATGCCCCGCAAAACGTGAAAGGCGCCGATGTCCCGATTTTTCCTTGTCTGTCTCACGCTCGTCCTGGCACTCACTGGCGCGCCTCCCGCAGCAGCGCAATGTGTCGGTCTCAACCTCTTCGACGGGATGGACCCAGCCCGCCGGGCCGAGATCACAGAGGCCGCCGATGCCGTGCCCTTTGCCCGCGGCAATTTCTGGCAGGCCACGCGCGGAGAGGAGATCATCACCATCGCCGGGACCTACCATTTCGACGATCCGCGCCATGCTCCGAACATCGCCGCGCTTGCGCCCTACATCACCGATGCCACCACCGTCCTCGTCGAAGCAGGGCCGGATGAGGAAAAGGCCCTGATGCAGAAGATGTCGCGCGAGCCTTCGGTCATGGTCATCACCGAAGGCCTGCCCCTAAACCAGCGCCTCCCGCCCGAGGTCTGGGACCCGCTGAAAGATGCGATGTCGAACCGCGGCGTCCCGCCCTTCATGACCGCAAAGTTCCAGCCCTGGTATGTGCTGACGCTTCTGTCGATCCCGCCCTGCGCCATGGCCCAGATGACGGAAAAGCCCAAGGGCCTGGACGGCGCAGTGATCGACACGGCGCTTGCCGCAGGGGTGCCCGTAAGGGGTCTTGAACCCTTTGATACGGTTTTCAAGATATTCGGTGACATCTCGCCCGAGGAACTGACCGATCTTCTGGTCTCGACCCTCGCCGTCGAGGACATGAGCGAGGACTATTTCACCACCCTCGTCGACAGCTACTTTGCCGGCGAAAGCCGCATGGCGTGGGAGCTGATGCGCTTCGCCGGTTACGAAATGCCGGGCTACACCCGCGACCAGGTCGACGCCGACTTTGCCCGGATGGAGGAACTGGTCGCCGCCTCGCGCAACCGTGCCTGGATCCCGGTCCTGACCGAAGCGGCCGCGCAGGGTCCGGTCTTCTCGGCCTTCGGCGCTCTGCATCTGTCAGGTAAGGATGGTGTGCTGAACCTTCTGCAGCAGGAAGGCTACGCGCTGAAAGAACTGCCCCTGTGATCCTTCCCGGCACGCTGGCCCGGCTTTACATCCTTGACCTCGGCCTGTTCGAGGTGCGCGGCGGCGAAAGGGTGATCGGCATTCCCGGCTTCCTGATGCAAACCGACCGGGGTGCCAACATCCTGTTCGATACCGGCTTCCCGCCCGAGTATTTGACCGACGAAGGCCGCCCCGCACAGGACGGCCTGCCCCGCTTTGGCCGCCTCATCGACTTCCGCCCGGACCAGACCGCCGAGGGTGCGCTCGCCCTTCTCGGCCTTGCGCCCAAGGACATCGACCTCGTCATCCTGTCGCACGGCCATATCGACCACGTCGGCTCGCTGCCGCTATTCGCCCACGCGCCCATCGTCCTGACCACCCGCGAACGGGCCGAGCCTGCGCCGCTTTACTTCGGCTCCGCCCGCCCGATCCCCTGGCCCGAAGCGACCTACCACCAGATCGACGCCATCACCCCGGTCTGCGACGGCCTGACACTTGTCCGGACACCGGGCCACACGCCGGGCCATCTTTCCGCCCTCGCAACCTTGCCTGACGGCCGCCATCTGATCCTTGCCGCCGACGCGATCAACCGCGCGTCCGAGCCCGACGAAGGCTTTGCCGACTCCGACGATCCGCAGGCCGCAAAGGCCTCGGCTGTCCTCCTCCTCTCTCTCGCCCCAACCGATGCCGTCCTGATCTACGGCCACGAACCCGCGCAATGGCCGCTGCTCCGCAAGGCACCGCAGTCCTGGTGACCACTGCCCCTTGGCCCGGCTACTGCCCGATTTGCCAGGGATCATCCCCCGCGTGACAATCCTGCCGCCCTCGCCTATACCGCCCGCGAAAACGCCAAACCGTAAGGGCATTCCATGACCACCCTCGTCTTCGGCCACAAATCCCCCGACACCGATTCCACCGGCTCGCCGATCATCTGGGCCTGGTATCTGAACGAAACCGGCACCCCGGCAAAGCCCGTCCTGCTTGGAGAACCCAACACCGAAGCCGCTTTCGTCCTGAAACACTGGGGCCTTGA
Source organism: Tabrizicola sp. (assembly GCA_041752895.1). Lineage (GTDB taxonomy): Bacteria > Pseudomonadota > Alphaproteobacteria > Rhodobacterales > Rhodobacteraceae > Tabrizicola. The sequence continues at coordinate 11,566 of JBGSVS010000060.1, read as the reverse complement.
GAAACCCGCGATCATCTCGGACGTCACCGCTGACGACAGCGTGGTGATCGTCGACACCAATAACCCCGCCGAACTGCCGCCTGGGGTCAACGAGGCAAAGATCCAGGGCATCATCGACCACCACCTGCTGGTCGGCGGCATCAAGACCAAGACCCCGATCGACATCACCATCCGCCCGCTGGCCTGCACCGCGACCATCATGCACGACCTGATGGGCGACACGCTGGCGAAGGCCCCGAAGCACATCAAGGGCGCGATGCTGTCCTGCATCCTGTCGGACACGCTGGAATTCCGCTCGCCCACCACCACGCCGCATGACCGGGCTGTGGCCGAAAAGCTGGCCGCAGACCTTGGTGTCTCGATCCCCGACCTCGCCACCAAGATGTTCGAGGCGAAATCCGACGTCTCCGCCTTCTCCGACGCTGAACTTCTGCGGATGGACAGCAAGGAATACACTGTCGCTGGCAAGGACCTGCGCGTCTCGGTCCTGGAAACCACCGCGCCCAAGATCGTTCTTGACCGCAAAGACAGTCTGATGCGGTCGATGGAGGCTGTCGCGAAAGAGGACGGGGCCGATCAGGTCCTGCTGTTCGTCGTCGACATCCTCAAGGAAGAAGCGACGCTTCTGGTCCCGAACGACCTCGTTCGCCAGCTGGCCGAGGCCTCCTTCGGCGCCAAGGTCACCGGCGACACCGTCGTCCTGCCCGGCATCATGAGCCGCAAGAAGCAGATCATCCCGGCGCTCAAGCTCTGAGACAGGAGCGTTGCGCAGTCAGTCGTATGGGCGCGCGTATGGCCGGTTTCCATACGCACGTTCTTTCCGGAATGAGACGCCGGTTTTGCCCTGAAAGGCCGCCCGAATGACCGAGATCATCCACTCGCTCGCCGACCTCACCGGTCGCTATGACGCCGTCTTCTGTGACCTCTGGGGCTGCCTGCACAACGGCAAGACCGCCTATCCCGCCGCCGTCGCCGCCCTGCAATGCTTCCGCGGGACGGGTGGGAAGGTTGTTCTCCTGACCAACGCACCGCGACCGAAGTCCAGCGTCATCAAGCAGTTGGATGGCCTTGGCGTCCCGCGCGACGCCTATGATCTGGTGGTCACCTCCGGCGATGCCGCCCAGATGGGGATGCTCTCGGGCGCCGTCGGCCGCCGCGTCCACTTCATCGGCGCGCCCAAAGATGAGGTTTTCTTCACCGACTTCGCCGAGGATCTGGCCACCTTCGCTGCAACCCAGCCCCCGATCACCCGCGTCCCCATGAATGAGGCCGACGGCATCGTCTGTACCGGCCTTTTCGACGACCTGCTTGAGACACCCGATGACTACCGCGCCACCCTCCTGATGGGAAAAACCCTCGGCCTGCCAATGCTTTGCGCCAACCCGGACATCATCGTCGACATGGGCGACAAGCGGCTTTACTGCGCCGGGGCACTGGCGCAGGCCTATGAGGCGATGGGCGGCACCGCGCTCTATTTCGGCAAGCCACATCCCCCGATCTACGACCTCGCCCGGCGCCGTCTGGCCGAAGCCGGGGCCTCTGCCGACCCACAGATCCTCTGCATCGGCGACGGCATCCGCACCGACATTCAGGGCGGCATCGGCGAGGGGCTCGATACGCTTTTCATCACCGGGGGCCTTGAGGCCGAACGCTTCGGCGCGGATATCGAAGCGCCCAAGGCCGAACTCCTTCTCCCCTGGCTTGAAGGTGAGCAACTGACGCCAACTTTCGCGACGGGACGACTTCGTTAAGTAACATTCGTGCATCATCCGTAGCCGAATTGAACAATTGTTGCGCAACGGATTGTGCCGCAGTGCAGCATGTGCTAGCGTCCCGGCATGAAGGAAAGGGATTCGGACCCCATGCTCGACAACATGCCCCGCGGCACGATCTGCATCGAAGACATCGAAATCGGCATGTCCCGCCATTTGATGAAGGTCGTAACCGACCGGGATATCGAACTTTTTGCCGAGGTTTCCACCGACCGGAACCCTGTCCACCTCGACGAACAATACGCCCAGGACACCATCTTCGAAGGCCGCATCGCCCACGGGATGCTGACCGCAGGCCTCATCTCTGCCGTCATCGGCGAACAGCTCCCCGGCCACGGCACCGTCTACCTTGGCCAGTCGCTCAAGTTCATGGCCCCCGTCCGCCCCGGCGACATGGTCCGGGCCGAGGTCACCGTCACCGCCATCGATCACGCAAAGCGCCGAGTCACCCTTGAAACCCTCGCCTCGGTCGGTAAAACCGTAGTGCTGAAGGGTGAGGCGCTGGTTCTTGCGCCCAGCCGCAAGTTCGACTGACGGGGCAGACGCCCCCTGCAAGGGCGCGGATGCAGATTCACCAGGATTTCCAGTGGCTTGATCCGAAGGCGCGCGGCGCATCGGTTGCGATGGGCAACTTCGACGGTGTCCATCGCGGCCACCAGTCGGTGATCGACCTTGCCCGCGGGCCTGCGCCCCTTGGCATCATCACGTTCGAGCCCCACCCCCGCCAGTTCTTCGCCCCGCAAGGCCCCGCCTTTCGCCTGATGAACGCCGAAGCCCGCGCCAACCGCCTCGCCCGGCTTGGGGTTCAGCACCTGTTCCAACTGCCCTTCGACACCACCCTCGCCAGCCTTACGCCCGAGGGTTTCGTGAACACCGTTCTGGCCGACGGCCTCGGCATTTCCCACGTCGTCGTGGGCGCGGACTTCTGCTTTGGCAAAGGTCGTGCCGGAACCGCGCGGGACCTTGCAACCCTTTGCGCAGCCAAGGGCATCCGCATCACCATCGCCCCCCTTGTCGCCGACAACGGGACCGAGATTTCCTCGACCAACATCCGCCGTGCCCTCACCGATGGCCGCCCGCGTGACGCCGCCGCCATGCTGGGACACTGGCACCGGATCGAGGGCGAGGTCCTGCACGGCGAAAAGCGCGGGCGAGAGCTTGGCTACCCCACCGCCAACATGTCCGTGGACGGCCTCCACCTACCCAAACTCGGCGTCTATGCCGTCCTCGTCGACATCCTGACCGGCCCGCAAGCCGGCAGCCATCACGGCGTCGCCAGCCTTGGCGTCCGGCCCATGTTCGGCGAGAACCGCCCGAACCTTGAAACCTTCCTTTTCGACTTCAAGGGCGACCTCTACGGCCAGCATCTGTCCATCGCCTTGGTCGACTACCTGCGCCCGGAACTCAAGTTCGACGGCCTTGACGCGCTCATCACCCAGATGGATGCCGACAGCGCGCGCGCCCGCGCCACCCTGGCCGCGCTATGACGCTGCGCCCCCGCTACTGGGAAACCGTCCCGCTGAACAAGATGACGCAAGCCGAGTGGGAGGCGCTTTGTGACGGCTGCGGCAAGTGCTGCCTGAACAAGTTGGAGTATGAAGATACCGGCGAGGTTGCCTATACCCGCATTGCCTGCCGCCTTCTGGATGGCGACACCTGCCAGTGCATGGACTACCCGAACCGCAAGATGCATGTGCCGGAATGCGTGGTCCTGACGCCGAAGACCCTGCCCAAGATCGCCTACTGGATGCCCGCGACCTGCGCCTACAAGCTTTTGTTCCAGAAGAAGAAACTGCCGGACTGGCATCCCCTTGTCACCGGCGACCCGGACAGCACCCACACGGCGGGCGAGTCGATAAGGGGTCTGACCCTGTCGGAACTGGATATCCCCGAGGATGACTGGGAAGACTACCTGATCGAGGAAACCCCCTGATGCGCTTTGCCTCTGACAACACCTCCGGTGCCGCCCCCGAGATCATGGCCGCGATCCTGAAGGCCAACGAAGGGTATGAACGCAGCTACGGTTCCGATGCCGCGATGACCCGCGTGACTGACCTTGTCCGCGAGATCTTCGAGGCCCCCCAGGCCGAGGTCCGCCTTGTCGCCACCGGCACCGCCGCCAACGCCCTTGCCATAGCCACGCATGTCCAGCCTTGGGACGCAGTCTTCTGCCACACCCACGCCCACATCGCCGAAGACGAATGCAACGCGCCCGAGTTCTATTCGGGGGCCAAGCTGGTCCTTGTCCCCGGCGACCACGGCAAGATCACCCCCGAAACCCTGTCCCAAGCCCTCGCCACCACCGGCGAAGGCGGCGTCCATGGCGTCCAGCGGGGCATGCTGTCCCTCACCAATGTCACCGAGGCCGGAACGGTCTACACGGCCGCCGAAATCGCTGCGCTGACTGCGCTGGCAAAGGCCAGGGGTGTCCCCTGCCACCTCGACGGCGCACGCTTTGCCAATGCCCTCGTCGCCACGGGGGCAACGCCCGCTGAAATGACCTGGAAAGCCGGGATCGACGTCCTCTCCCTTGGCGGCACCAAGAACGGCTGTCTGGGGGTCGAAGGCGTCGTCCTCTTTAACCACGCCAAGGCCTGGGAACTGGAACTGCGCCGCAAACGGGGCGGGCATCTCTTCTCCAAGCACCGGTTCCTGTCGGCACAGATGGAGGCCTACCTGACCGATGGCCTTTGGCTGCGGCTGGCCACGCAAGCCAACGCGATGGGCCAGCGCCTCGTCGAAGGCCTGCGCCAACGGCAGGCCCATGTGCCCCCCGCCGACGCCAACATGCTGTTCCCCGACTGGCCCACCGGCCACCATGACCGGCTAGAAGCCGCAGGCGCGCACTACTATCGCTTCCCCGCCCCCGAAGGCCGCGAAAAGGCCCGCCTCGTCGCCAGCTGGTCCACCACCGACGCCGATGTCGACCGTTTCCTGCACGCCTTCTGACCGGATAGCTGCACCCGGCACCTTTTTCGCACCAATAGCGGTCGCGCCCGTTTCCAACCGCTAAACCCGGTGATAAGCGAAGCGCATCCCGAATCCGCTGTCACGGAGCCGCCATGCCCGCCGTCACCGAACCAAAGCTCATCTCGGGGAATGCCAACCTGTCGCTCGCCAAATCCATCGCGCGCCGGATGTCGATGCACCGGGGGATGAGCGTGAACCTCGTGGACGCGCGGATCGAACGGTTCAACGACCAGGAGATTTTCGTCGAGGTCTTCGAAAACGTCCGCGGCGAAGACATGTATGTCATCCAGCCGACCTCGAACCCGGCGAACGACAACCTGATGGAGCTTCTGATCATGACCGACGCGCTCCGTCGGTCTTCTGCGTCGCGGATCACCGCCGTGATCCCCTATTTCGGTTACGCCCGCCAAGACCGCCGCGCCAAGGCTCGCACGCCGATCAGCGCCAAGCTGGTCGCGAACCTGATCGAAACGGCGGGGATCGACCGGGTCCTGACGCTGGACCTTCACGCCGCGCAGATCCAGGGCTTCTTTGACATCCCGGTGGACAACCTCTACGCCTCGCCAGTCTTCGCGCTGGATGTCGAGCACAACTTCCGCGGCCAGATGGACGACCTGATGGTCATCTCTCCCGACGTCGGTGGCGTGGCCCGGGCGCGGGAGCTTGCCAAGCGGATCAACGCCCCTCTCGCCATCGTCGACAAGCGCCGCGAAAAGGCCGGCGAGATCGCGGGGATGACGGTGATCGGCGATGTCAAAGGCCGCAAGTGCATCATCGTCGACGACATCTGCGACACGGCCGGAACGCTGTGTAAAGCCGCCGAAACGCTGATGGAGGCCGGTGCGACCGAGGTTCACAGCTATATCACCCACGGGGTCCTGTCTGGCCCGGCGGTCGAACGGGTCGAAAACTCGGTGATGAAGTCGCTGGTCATCACCGACAGCATCGAGCCAACCGAAGCGGTCAAGGCCGCAAAGAACATTCGCATCGTTCCGACCGCGCCGATCTTTGCCCAGGCGATCCTGAACATCTGGGGCGGCATGTCGGTGTCGTCGCTGTTTGAAACCGACACCCTGGTCCCGATCTACGAGGGCCTCTACCAGCGCAGCTGACGCGGTTTTGCGCGGGTCTCGCCACAAAGTCTGCGCAATGCCACTGTAGCACCGTGATTGTTGCGAAGACAGGGCAGGAACGCCAAGTCTCGCCTTGGTCGGGTGACAGACGATGTGGTCTAGGACGACAGCACAGACGGCCAGCGACCGCACCCTTCTGCGGCTGCTGCCGACGGAACGCTGGATGCTCTGGCTGATTGCGGGTGTCGGCCTCATGGCGGTCGCCCTTGCGGTGGGGATGCAGCGTCAGGTCAACTGGCCACCCTTTCTCGGCGGCTATTTCGCAACGCTGGGCCTTGCTGCCGTCGGCGGCTATGTGCGGCAGGTGAAGGCCGCGCCGCGCATCGCGCTGGGGCTGGTCGGCACTTCAATCTTCGCCGGCTTTACCGCTGTGTCGTCCTTCTTCATTTTCGCCCTGTTCCCGCTGCCGAACGCGCTGATCGACCCGACCCTGATCGAACTGGACGCCGCACTCGGCTATGACTGGTCCGCGCTTGTCGGCTGGTTGGCGGGGTATCCGGGGCTGGCCATGGTGCTTGGCTATATCTACCACTCCTCCCTGATCCAGATCCTTCTCACCATTGTCCTTCTGGCCGCACTCGCGCGCGAGACGACCCTGCACCGCTTTCTCTTCGTCGGCATCCTGACGCTGATCCTTGCCGTTGCAATTTGGTGGCTGGTGCCCAGCGTCGGCCCCTCAGCCTTCCAGTCGATCCCCGAGGCGGACCGGCTGGCCACCGGCCTCTACTTCAACCCCAGCTACGGCGCATACCTGCGCGATCTGGTCGAGGTCGGGCCGCGGGTGATCAGCCCCGAGGTCGTCACCGGCGTCGTGGCCTTTCCGTCCTACCACATGATCATGGCGCTGATGGTGGTCTGGTTCACCCGCGGCACTCTTGCCTTCCTGCCTGCGCTGGGAACCAACATGGCCATCGTGCCAGCGACCCTGACGCATGGCGGACATCATCTGGTCGACCTCCTGGCCGGACTGGTAGTCTTCAGCCTTGCCACCTGGGTCGCCGGACGGCTGATCCGGGCTTAAGTCACGTCCCAGTCATCCTCGTCCCGGGCCGGACCGATGGCGATCCAGTCGGCGCGGACGCGGGCGACGCGGGTGTCGGCCCAGGTGCGGAACACGATCTCGAAACCTTTCGCCGTCACATTCTCGGCGCTGATATCCACGCGGCTGTTGGTCTTGTGATCGATGTCCCACATCGAAATGCCGACCGTGACCGCCGGCGGCGCAAGGAACGGCTCCTTGAAGACCTGCGCCTGCCGGACTTCGCGGGGACCTTCGCCCGTCCACATCGCGCCATCATGGGCGAAATCCGAAAACAGGATCCTGCTGCCCTGCTCGATTCCAATGGCACCTGAAAACCGTCGCATTCGAAACTCGATACCCATCCCTGCGGCAATCATGCCGAGTCTTGCACGCGAGAGCCAGAAAAATGCATTTCCACCGCCGCGGGTGTCCTCCCGGGGCGTCGGCTGGAACTGGCCAAGGCGTCATTCGCGATTGGGCTGGAACCAGCCGGTTGCCGTCCCAAGCGCGTGGCACATAGGGAATGCGTTACTTCGCGCGATGGGCGGCCTGTGCTATTGTGAACCTCTCCCAGCCTGACGCGCCGCATTTTCGGCCATCTGTCTTATGGGAGCTTTTTTCCGAACCAACCATTTTCAAGGAGCACTTCCATGGCCAATGAGACCATTTCCATCGACCAGTTGCCCTGTTGCCCCGAGGTGACGAAGGAACCCTGCTGCGAACGGCTGCGGTTTTCCTACCGGCTGACCAACCGGCAGACCGACGTTCCGATCGAGATCATCATCGTCGCCGAACTGGAGCGTTGCCCGGGACCGTTGTCGCTGGGCGACGTCGTCTATTCCACAACCCTGCTTCCGGGTGAGAAGGTCCGTCTCTTCAACTCGACCCGCAACACCCGCTTTACCTACGATTCGGAATCGAAGGTCAGCTACCGGCACGAACAGTCGTCGGAAGAGACCTACTATATGCGCGCAATGGACCGCTATTCCTCGGACCTGACGGCGACTGACCGGGGCAATGCGCAATCCTCGTCGCATTCCGACTTCGAAACCGATGTCGACGCCTCCTACGCCTCCATCGGCTTTGCCGGCGGCGGCAGCGTCAACGTCGAGGGCAACTTCAACTCCCGCAGCGCCTCGTCCTTCATGCGGGAACTGTCCAGCCATGTGCAGACCTCGCATGACCGGTCCGTGCAGGCGACGCGGGCGGCGAATGCCGTGCAGATGGGCGAGGTGCAAAGCCGGACCCACACCGAAGGCGAAAGCGAGGACGCCTACGAGGCCTCGACCCGCACCTTCGAAAACAAGAACGACTGCCACGCCGTCACCTACTTTGCCTACCAGCTGGTCAAGCAGCAGACGCTGAAGTTCCGGGTGGTATCGGTCCTTCGTCGGGTGGTCGATGCGGCCGGGGACAGCTCGGTCGTGGCGCGTCCGGTGCGACCGGGGACCGGGGTCAAGGTGCTGCCTGCGGGCATCCTTGCGACCCAGGCCGGGCGGATCGCTGTCCAGACTGAAGGGCGGACGTCGGCGGTGGCGCAGCAGGCCAACTTCCTTGGCAACGCAAGCGGCATCGGCAGCGCTGGCGGCTTCGCCCCGGTGCTGACGCCGCTTCGACTGGCGATCAACGCCCAGCCCATCGCCCTCGACCTGCAGGATGCAGCGCTGAAACGGGTCGACGCCGACCTGGTGAAGGAAGGCATCTTGGCGCAGGCCGGGTCGGACGCGGTCGGTCCCAAGCTTGCGGCCGAGCTGAACTTTGAACGGACGTTCTGCCTGCCGACGCAAGGCGTCGTCGTCAAGGGTTGCCTCGACAAGTGCAGCACCTGCGAGGAAAGCCGCGAGAAGTCGATCTCGCTCGACCTTGAACGGAAGGCGCTGGAGAACAAGCTTCTGGCCCGGCAGATCGAGCTTCTGGACAAAAGCCAGGAGTACCGCTGCTGCCCCGTGGGCGAGGCCGAGCCGGTTGTTGCCTGACGTCCCCTGACCCGAAAGTGCAAAGGCCCCGGGCAAAACCGGGGCCTTTGTCATTCCTTGGGGGCGTTGGCGGTCAGATTCCCGCAGCGGCCCGCATCGCGTAAAGGTCGGCCACCGCCTTGTCGGCAGAGTCCTTGTCCGCATTGACCGCAGCCGCCTCGCAGGCGTCCGCCACCAGCGCGTCAAGCTGCGCGGGCGTCAGTTCGTTCAGCGGCACAGCCTGTTCGGCCAGGACCGACACGCCCGTGGCGCTGATCTCGGCAAAGCCGCCGGTGACGACATAGGCCTTCATTCCGTCGGCACCGGTGACCTTAAGAAGCCCCGGCCGCAGCGAGGTGATGGTGGCCGCGTGACCCTCCATCGCCGTCAGATCGCCCATCGCGCCGGGGATCTGGACCTCGATTGCCGGGAACGACGCCAGGCGACGCTCCGGGCTGACCAGGTCGAATTGCACCGTGCTGGTTGCCATGTCGCCCCCTTACGCCGCAGCTGCCGCAAGTTTGGCAGCCTTGGCTTTCACTTCCTCGATGTCGCCGACCATGTAGAAGGCGGCTTCCGGCAGGTGGTCGTATTCGCCGTTCACCACCGCCTTGAAGGAAGAGATGGTCTTTTCCAGCGGGACCTGAACGCCGTCCGAGCCGGTGAAGACCTTCGCCACGTCGAACGGCTGCGACAGGAAGCGCTGGATCTTGCGGGCACGGGCCACGGTCAACTTGTCCTCTTCCGACAGTTCGTCCATCCCAAGGATGGCGATGATGTCCTGCAGCGACTTATAGCGCTGAAGGATGCCCTGCACCGAACGGGCCACGGCATAATGCTCGTCGCCGATGACGGTCGGGTCCAGAAGACGCGAGGTGCTGTCCAGCGGGTCCACCGCCGGGTAGATCCCCAGTTCCGAAATCGCGCGCGACAGAACGGTCGTGGCGTCAAGGTGGGCGAAGGACGTCGCAGGTGCCGGGTCGGTCAGGTCGTCGGCCGGAACGTAGATCGCCTGCACCGAGGTGATCGACCCCGCCTTGGTCGAGGTGATGCGTTCCTGCAGCGCACCCATGTCGGTCGCCAGCGTCGGCTGGTAGCCCACGGCCGACGGGATACGGCCCAGAAGTGCCGACACTTCGGAACCAGCCTGGGTGAAGCGGAAGATGTTGTCGACGAAGAACAGAACGTCGGTCCCGGACTGGTCGCGGAACTGCTCGGCCAGGGTGAGGCCGGTCAGCGCCACGCGGGCACGCGCCCCCGGGGGTTCGTTCATCTGACCGTAAACCAGCGCCACTTTAGAAGCCGTCAGGTCGTCGATCTTGATGACGCCCGATTCGATCATCTCGTGGTAAAGGTCGTTACCCTCACGGGTCCGCTCGCCAACACCGGCGAAGACCGAATAGCCCGAGTGCACCTTGGCGATGTTGTTGATCAGTTCCATGATCAGAACCGTCTTGCCCACGCCTGCACCGCCGAAGAGGCCGATCTTGCCGCCCTTGGCATAAGGCGCCAGAAGGTCGATGACCTTGATGCCGGTGACCAGAACCACCGATTCCGTGGCCTGCTCGCTGAACGAAGGGGCGGGCTGGTGGATCGGGCGCATTTCCTTGGCCACGACCGGGCCCTTTTCGTCCACCGGCTCGCCGATGACGTTCAGGATGCGGCCCAGCGTCGCGTCACCCACGGGGACCGAGATCGGCGCGCCCAGGTCCTTGACCGCAGCGCCGCGAACGAGGCCTTCGGTCGCGTCCATCGCGATGCAGCGGACGGTGTTTTCGCCAAGGTGCTGGGCCACTTCCAGGACCAGACGCTTGCCATTGTTGGTCGTTTCCAGCGCGTTCAGGATCGCGGGAAGGTCGCCATCGAACTGCACGTCGACGACAGCGCCGATGACCTGCGTCACCTTGCCAGCGCCAGCAGAGGCTTTCGGGGCTTTTGCCATTGTTGTCTACTCCGGGTTCGTCAGAGCGCCTCGGCGCCCGAAATGATTTCGATAAGCTCTTTGGTGATCGCGGCCTGACGGCTCCGGTTGTACTGGATCGTCAACCGGTTGATCATGTCGCCTGCGTTGCGGGTCGCGTTGTCCATTGCGGACATCCGCGCGCCCTGCTCCGAGGCGCCGTTTTCCAGAAGGGCGGTGAAGATCTGCGTCGCCACGCCGCGCGGCAGAAGGTCGGCAAGGATCGCCTCCTCGCTTGGTTCGTAGTCATAAAGCGCGGTCGCGCCTGCGGCTTCGAACTTGGCCGGGATCACCTGCTGTTCGGTCGGGATCTGGCTGATCACCGACTGGAAGCGGTTGTAGAAGATCGTGACTACATCGGCTTCACCATGCTCGAACGCCGCCATGACTTCGCGGGCGATGCCTTGCGCATTGGCATAGCCCACGCGCTTGACGTCGCTCAGGTCGACATGGCCGATGAAGGCTTGGCCCCAGTCGCGACGCAGCTGCTCACGGCCCTTCTTGCCGACGGTGAGGATCTTCACCGTCTTGCCCGCCGCCGCAAGCTCCAGCGCCCGCACCCGGGCCAGCTTGACGATCGACGAGTTGAAACCACCGCACAACCCGCGCTCGGAGGTCATCACCACCAGCAGATGCACCTGGTTCTTGCCGCTTCCGGCCAGAAGTCTGGGTGCGCCTTCGCCGGTGCCCACGCCTGCCGCCAGCGCCGACATCACCGCCGTCATCCGTTCGGCGAACGGGCGGGCGGCTTCGGC
>JBGSVS010000059.1:0-2919 GCA_041752895.1 Tabrizicola sp. | reverse complement strand
CGTGTCGGCATCGGCCCCGCCCCAGAGGACATCGTCGCCGTCGCCCCCCGCCAGCGTGTCCTGCCCCTCCTGCCCGTAGACCCAGTCCGCACCCGCGCCGCCCAACAGGCTGTCGTCGCCCGAGCCGCCGTCGAGGTTGTCGCCGCCATCGCCGCCGTCGAGAAGGTCATGCCCCTCTTGCCCGAAAAGCGCGTCGGTCTCGGTCCCGCCGAAGAGCGAATCATTGTCGAAAGACCCGTACAGCCAGTCGACCCCCTGCCCGCCGTAAAGCGCATCCGCGCCGTAGCTGCCGTCGAGGTTGTCGTCGCCGTTGTCGCCGTAGAGAAGGTCGTTGCCGAAGCTGCCGAAAAGCGCATCGGTGTCGGCGCCGCCCTCAAGCCGGTCGTGGTCATCGCCGCCGAACAGCCAGTCGACCCCGGTGCCGCCGTAAAGCGAATCATTCCCCGTCTCGCCCTGCAGTGCATCGCCGCCATCGCCACCGATCAGGATGTCGGCCCCAAGTCCGCCCCACAGCGCGTCGGTCTCGGACCCGCCATCAAGGCTGTCGTTGCCCGCATCGCCGTAAAGCCAGTCGACCCCGGCCAGCCCCTGCAGCGTGTCGTGCCCTGCGCCTGCCGCGATGGTGTTGTCGCCCGCATTGCCGATCCCAGTCGCGTTGGTGCCAAGGGTCAGGATCAGGATGTCGAGGTTGGCGGCAAGGGTATGGCTTGAGACCGCCGCCCGGACCGTGTCGGTCCCCTGCCCCGCGCCTTCCACCACCACATCCGCGGCAGAGTCGACGAAGTAGAGATCATTGCCAAGGCCGCCCTCCATCCGGTCACTGCCAAGACCGCCGTCAAGGGTGTCATCCCCCTCACCACCATAAAGGGTATCGTTGCCCGCCCCACCTTCCAGAGTGTCCTCGCCATGGTTGCCCATCAGCGTATCCTGGCCGTCGTTGGCGCGGAGGTAATTGGCAATCTCGTTCCCCGTAAGGGTATCGTTGCCCGCGCCCGAGGTCGCGTTTTCGACCACGACACCGCGGGCGATGGCGAGGTTGTCGATCAGCCCGCCAATGTCGGAATAGGTCAGCGCGATGAGCGAGACTTCCTGGTTCTGGCTGAAATTCGAGAAGTCGATCGTGTCGATGCCATTCGAATCATAGATCGTGAAAGCGATGGGATCGCCGACATAGACGTTCGTGGTGGCGGCGGTGGTGCCGGTCCACTGGGCAAGAAGCGTCTGGAGGTAGCCGCCGACGTTGGCATTCACGCCGTAGATCGAGTTGCCGTCGTTCGCAGCGCCCGAAAAGCCGTAGAGGTTCTGGATGGCAATGATGTCGGCGGGCATCAGGGTGGCGATCCAGGCAAAGCTGCCGGGGACCAGCGTGTTGTCGACCTGGTCGAAATAGGACATCACCGACGCGAGCCAGCTGTCGTTGTCATAGATGTTGTCGACGCCGTAGGTCGCCGAGCCGTTGTAGTTGCCCGCGTGACCAAGGCCCAGCGCATGGCCGATCTCGTGGATGTAGGTCTGCAGGTTGTAGTTGTTGAGGTTCAGCCCCGGATACCAGTTCGACTGGACGTTGATGAAGGCGCTGCTGATCCAGCCGTTCGTCGTGTTATGGGTCGCATAGGCCCCGGAGTTGTTGTTGTCGAAGGTCATCTGCGCCGCACCGGTCGTCGCGACAAAGCTGATGCCCGTCACCTCGGTCCAGGCTTCAAGCGCGGCGGTGGCAATGGCAGCCTCAGCGGCAGTCAGGCCGGTGACATTGTAGGTCAGCGTCCGCGCGCCATCGAGTTGCCAGCGATAGCTGGTGCCGCCCCAGTAGCCATGCGTCAGCTGCGATGCGATCTGGTCCAGCGTCCAGGGCGCGGCAAGACCGGAGACCGTGGTGGAGCCGTCGAGGTGCTGGTCAAGCGCGGCGAGCAGGTCTTCGGGGGCGCGTGTCGCGCAGATCAGGCACATAAACGGACGTCCTATTGCAACTGGACATGTGGGGGCTGCCCGCAGACTTGCCGCAGTTGGTTAACGCCCCCTTTCCGGCGACGTGCCTATCTTTGGCGAATTGTCTGAAAGTCCGAGCGATCCAACGCGGTCAGTCGTGGTCCAGACGATCCATTTCCTGCACGGCAGTTTCACGCATCGCCTGCAGGTCGGCGATGGCGGCGTGAAGCTCGACACGCTGCTTTTCCAGGGCTTCAAGCTGCCGGTCGGCAAGCTCCAACCAGGCCTGAAGCTGCGGCCGTTCGCCCTTTTTGCCGTAGATCAGTAGCCACTGACGGATTTCCTCAAGCGAAAAGCCGAAGCGCCTGCCCCGCAGGATCAGCTTCATCCGCGCCACCTCACGCGGGCCATAGAACCGGGCGCGGCCTTCCTTTTCGGGGGCCAGAAGCTCGATGTATTCATAGTAGCGCAGGGTGCGCGGGGTGACGTCGAACCGGGTACACATCTCCTTGAAGGTCAGGCGGGTGTCGGTCATGCGCGGGCTCCTCCCGGAGTGCAGACTAGGATTGTGCTTACAACGGCGCAACAGGGACGGGGGTTGCCTTCCCCCGGCCCCGGCGATTTGATGCGGGTCATGTCCGACACCAGTACCATCGCCCGCCAGTTCATCCAGGCCCTGCCGCACAGCCATGCCCTTGGAATGCAGCTGGAATCCATCGCCGAGGGCGTGGCGACCATTGCCATGCCCTACGACGAACGTCTGATTGGTGACCCCACGACCCGGGTGATCCATGGCGGCGCGGTTTCGGCCCTGATGGACACGGCCTGCGGGGCCGCGGTGATGAGCCATCCGCAGGCGGGATTTTCCACCGCGACGCTGGATCTGCGGATCGACTACATGCGCCCGGCAACGCCCGGCCAGACCATCCGCACCCGGGCCGAGTGCCACCATGTCACGCGGTCGGTGGCCTTCGTCCGGGCGGTCGCGACCGA
>JBGSVS010000058.1:0-1970 GCA_041752895.1 Tabrizicola sp. | reverse complement strand
AGCCGGTCAGCGGCGGCCTGGGCACGGTTCAGCTCGGCCTGGGCCGCGTCGCGCGCCGACCGCGCATTGGTCAGGTTCGATTCCGACGTGCTGCCGCCTTCATACAGCTTCTGGGCCACCTCAAGGTCGCGGTCCTTCTGCGCCAGCGCGATGCGGGCGATCTCTTCCTGTGCCACGGCTTCCGGGCCTTCAAGCGTCATCACCTCGGCGCCCGCCTCGACCGCGCCACCCTTTGTCATCGACAGCATAGCGATCACCCCATCGGCCCGGGCAGCAAGGTCCACACGCTTGTCGGCCTCAGTGATGCCCGACAGCCGGATCGCGCGGGCATGGTCGACAAAGGCGGGCTCGACCGCCGAAACGGTGCGGACCAGTGGCGCAGCCTCGGTCGCGGCAGGCTCGGGCGTAGGGGATTCCTTACCCTCGGCAGTCTGCGCGCTGCCGACGGATGAAAATTCTCCGGTCGCGATCCAGGCCCCGGCGGCGACGGTCACGCAAAGGGCGGCAATTCGATGGAACTTCGGCATGGCGGCGGCAATCCGGGGCAAGTTGTTGATCTGAAAGGGACCTGTGGCGCCCAGTGCGCGGCAGGCGTCCCTTCGGAAGGGTGGGCTGTCGGCAGGCGGCCTTTACCGCGCAAGTGATACGCTGGTCGCGAAACAACGTCCAGTCCCGTCAAATGCGCCCATTCGGGTTGACTTTGCGCCAGAATGGGCACATTTGCCCCCCAAGTCCGAAGCCCGTGCCGCGTGAGCACCGAAAGGCCCGGACTCTCTGGTTCCCACAGTCACGCAGGGGCGCCGCTTGCGGCACGGTCACGGGCATAGGCCCGGGGCGAGGGTCGCAGGCCCTCTGAACGATTGGGATTCCCATGACCACTTTTGCCGACCTCGGCCTTTCGCCCGCTATTCTGAAGGCACTGGAAAAGACCACACTGAAGACGCCGACGCCGATCCAGGCGCAGGCTATCCCCCACATCATGGCAGGCCGTGACCTGATGGGCTTGGCCCAGACCGGCACCGGCAAGACCGCCGCATTCGGCCTGCCGCTTCTGCACCGCCTGCTGGACATCGGCCACCCGCCGGGGCCGAAGAACGTGCGCGCCCTGATCCTGGCCCCAACGCGTGAGCTGATCGCCCAGATCAAGGACAACTTCGAGGTCTTCACCAAGGGCACCGCCGTCAAGGTGACCATGGTCGTCGGCGGCGCGTCCCTGTTCAAGCAGGCGCAGGCGCTGTCCAAGGGCACCGACGTTCTGGTCGCCACCCCTGGCCGTCTGATCGACCTCTTGGAACGCGGCGACGTCAAGCTGGACCAGTGCGCCTATCTGGTGCTGGACGAGGCTGACCACATGCTGGACATGGGCTTCATCCATTCCCTGCGGAAGATCGCAAAGCACATCCCGCTGAAACGCCAGACGATGCTGTTCAGCGCGACCATGCCGAAGGACATCTCGGAGATTGCCGACACCTACCTGCGCGATCCGATCAAGGTGCAGGTCGCCCCGCCGGGGAAGCCGGTCGAGCGGATCAGCCAAGGCGTCCACTACATCCCGAACGGCGACAAGGCCCGCGTGCTGGAAGAGTATCTGAAGAAGCACCCCGGGGAGCAGGCGCTGGTCTTCGGTCGCACCAAGCACGGGTCGGAAAAGCTGATGAAGCTGCTGGCGGTCTGGGGCTTCAAGGTCGGCTCGATCCACGGCAACAAAAGCCAGAACCAGCGCGACCGCACCCTGAGCGAGTTCCGCAATGGCGAGCTTGACGTGCTGGTCGCCACCGATGTCGCAGCGCGCGGGATCGACATCCCCACGGTGCGCCACGTCTACAACTTCGACATGCCGAACGTGCCGGAAAACTACGTCCACCGCATCGGCCGCACCGCGCGGGCCGGGGCGAACGGCTCGTCGATCAGCTTCTGTGCACCCGCTGAAATGGGCGAATTGCAGGCCATCGAAAAGCTTCTGAAGGCCC
>JBGSVS010000057.1:0-4360 GCA_041752895.1 Tabrizicola sp. | reverse complement strand
CGAATCCCCGCGCCAATAGGCCCCCGCCACGCTCATCAGCTTGAAGGCGTCGGCGGGCGGCCCGGTCCCTGCCCTTTGCCGATCTTGCCGATGCCGGGCTGGCGAAGATCGAGCGGTCCCTGCCTGCTGACAAAGTGCGCGACCTGCGCCGTCTGCTGGCCTGCCTGCACATCGGTTCGCTGTCGCCGCTGCAGGACCTGTCGGATATGGGGCAGATGGAGCCTGCGCTGTTGCCCTGCTTTGAGGCCGCGTTCCTGCAGCAGTTGGGCCTGCGGTTTCGCTACCGCGACGGCAAGGGCACCGAGACAGAGCGCGAGGTCGAGCCACAAGCGCTGCTGATCTTGCCGCCGCTGTGGTATCTGGTGGCCTGGGTCCCGTCGCGGGGCGGTTTTCGTCATTTCCGGATGGACCGGATCAGCGGACCGGAGCTGGTGGAGGGCAAGCCCTTCCGGCGGCGGCATGTGCCGTTCGAGGCTGATGTCTGCCCCTACGCCGAACTTGAACGCCGGTTGGCGCGCGAAGCAGCCGCTAGACCCCAGCCCGTCTGACCGTGACGGCGAGGAGACCCAGCAGGGCCACGCCCAGCGCGGTGAAGGCGGTCAGGATCACCTGCATGTCGGCGTAGGCGATGGCGGCATCGGCGGGGGCATAAAGTGCTGCCAGCGTCAGCGCGGCCGAGAACACCACCCGCCCGGCCAGGCTTTGCAAGGACAGGTAGGTTGCCCGGACCGTATCGGGCAGAAGCGGCTGGATGCGGGCCAGCATGAAGGCGGAGGACAGCGAATCCGGCACCATCCGCAAGAGGAGAAGGGCGATGACGAAAAGGCTGTTCGACAGGGCCAAGGCAGCGGTCAGGCCGACCTGCATTCCCAGCGCCAAAAGCAGGATGCCCGGCAATCCCAACGCCCGGCGCAGGGCAGGTGCGATCAGCGAGACGGCCAGCGAGAGCGTCATCATCAGGAACGTCACCACGCCAGAGATCAGCGGGGTTTCAGCGCCGTAACCGGCGGCTGTCATCGCCTCGCGGATGAAGGGTTGGCCGAAGACGAAGGGGATGTGACTGAAGGCATAGGTCGCAAGCCAGAGGCAGAGAATCCAAAGGAGCGTCGGGTGTGCAAGGCTGGCCCCGATGGCCCGCAGGTTGTCGGCATGCCCAGACTGAGGGGCGGCAGGCGGCTCGCGCAGCAGGGCCGTGAGGACCAGAAGGCCAGCGGCGGCGGCGGCGGTAGCGACGTAGGGCAGCTTCTCACCGTAAAGTGCCAGCGCACCGCCGATCAGGGCAGAGAGCGCCAGCGCCGCGAAGCTGAAGCGCCAGGCCTTCATCTCTTGCGCTTCGACCTCGGCGGAACGGCCTTCTGCACGTAGGCTTTGGAACAGAAGCGAGCTGTCGGTGCCGGAGGCGAAAGCCCAGGCAGCGCCGAGGAGGACATTGGCCAGCGCGAACTGGGTAAAGCCTTCGCCAACGACCAGAAGTCCGGTGGCAAGGACGTATGCGATCGCCGCCGCAAGCAGGGTCCTCCGCCGCCCGAGGCGGTCGGACATGTAGCCCGATGGAACCTCAAGCGCGGTGGTTGCCAGGTCGGCGACGACGTAAAGGAGGATCGCCTCGGCAGCGGACAGGCGGGCTTCGAAGTAAAGAAACCAGGTGGCCTGCCAGAACAGAAGCTGCTGGACGAACTTGAACCAGGGATAGAGGGCGATGTTGCTCTGCATCGGCTATGGGTAGCCGGCGGGGGTGGGTTTGGCGAGAGCGGACCGATGGGAATTCAGGGGCCTTCTGGGCGACACACTGCCGGACTGGAGAGTCGGACCCGGGGCAGGCGTTCAAGCATTAGGACTGTGAAAAACCTGGCTGGCGATCAATCGCAGTTCGCCTTTGTTGCTTTTTTGTTCTGCCTGTGGTCTGTTACCGGACCAAAGGAGGCCAGAATGGCGACAGGCGCAAAGTTGAACGGGTCGCTTCGGGCTTTCATCGAACGACAGCGGGTTTTCTTCGTTGCGACGGCGGATCGGTCCGGGCGGGTCAACGTGTCGCCCAAAGGAATGGACACTCTGCGGATCAAGGATGGCAACTGCATCCTCTGGCTTAACCTGAGTGGCAGCGGGAACGAGACGGCAGCGCATGTCCGGGCAACCGGGCGGATGTCGCTGATGTTTTGCGCCTTCGAGGGCGAGGCGATGATCCTGCGGGTCTATGGTCAGGCCCGCGTCCATCACCCGCGCGATGCAGGGTGGGACGGTCTGATCGCCGGGTTTCCACATGTTTCCGGAAGCCGCCAGGTCTTTGATCTGACGATCGATCTTGTGCAGACCTCATGCGGGACGGGTGTGCCAGTGATGGAATTCCGCAGTTCGCGGGCAGAGACCCAGCTGGTTCCCTTCTACGATGAGATGGGACCGGAGGGGGTCAGGGACTATTGGCGGCGGAAGAATGTCACGACGATTGACGGGCAACCGACCGGGATCTTCGATGACCTATGACATAACAACCGCCGACTGGTCCGGCTTTTCCGAAGTCATGGGCGCAAAGGGCGGTTGCGGCGGGTGCTGGTGCATGTTGTGGCGCAAGTCGCGCGCCGAGATGGATGCGGACAAGGGCGAAGGCAACCGCCTTGCGATGCAATCCCTTTTCGAACAGGGGAGGGTTCCCGGGCTGATCGCGCGGGCCGACGGCGCTGCGGTGGGGTGGATTCAGGTCGATGAACGCGCGGCATTTCCTCGGCTAGAGACATCCAGGGTTCTGAAGCCGGTGGACGAGGCACGGGTTTGGAGCATTTCGTGCTTTCTCGTCGCCAAGCCCTATCGCAAACGCGGTCTCTCGCGAGAGCTTTTGCTAGCCGCTTGTCATTTTGCTGCCGAGCGCGGTGCAAGGATCGTCGAGGGTTACCCAATCGACACGCCGCAGCAAAACTATCCTGCGGTCTACGCATGGACGGGGTTCCTGCGCACGTTTCTTGATGCGGGCTTTACCGAGGTCACCAGACGCTCACCCACACGTCCGATCATGCGAAAGGTCTTTTAAAACAGTATCGCAGAAGGGTCTGGACTGGGATGGCCAAAGGTTTTTCGGTCTGGCCAGAAGCGGAAGAGCAACAGCCCAATGAATTGAAAGCAACAAATGAAAAGGCCCCGCGTCGCCGCAGGGCCCTTTGTCAATCTTGGACCTGAAAGATCAGGCCAGAGCGGCCTTGGCCTGGCCAGCGATGGCGTTGAACGCCTCGGGCTCATGCACGGCGAGGTCGGCGAGGACCTTGCGGTCAACCTCGATCCCGGCTTTCGACAGGCCGTTGATCAGACGCGAATAGGTCATTTCGGCGTCGAACAGGCGGACGGCGGCGTTGATCCGCTGGATCCACAGCGCGCGGAACTGGCGCTTGCGGACCTTGCGGTCGCGGGTCGCGTACTGGTTGGCCTTGTCGACGGCCTGGGTCGCGGTGCGGAAGTTCGTGGACCGGGCGGCGTAATAGCCCTTGGCGGCCTTGATCACCTTCTTGTGGCGTGCGTGGGTAACGACGCCGGATTTGACGCGGGACATCCTGGCTCTCCTTACCGGTTATAGGGCATGTATTTTTTGACGATCGTCGCGTCGCTGTCCGACAGGATCATGGTCCCGGCCGAGTTGCGGACGAATTTCGCCGTGCGTTTGATCATGCCGTGGCGCTTGCCGGCAGGACCGGCCTTCACCCGACCGGAGGCCGTGAAGCTGAAACGCTTCTTCGCCGCCGACTTGGTCTTCATCTTGGGCATTTCCATCTCCGTGGTTTCAGGCACGACTCGGCATGCCACTTTGGCCGGCCGTGCGGGTATCGAAGGCGTCCCTATAGGGGGAGCGCGCGAAAGGCGCAAGGGGCCGTCGCGCGCCACGGGGTCAGTTGACGAGACGCAGCACCACGTCAAGCATCACCGTCGGCACGTCCCGGAAGGCATAGCCCCCCGGTTTCACCTGCACGGCGGTGAGAATCAGCCCAAGCGCCACGATTGTCATGATCGCGCCCATGCGGGGGGCGCGGCTTTCGGCCCAGGCCGAGATCAGCGACGGCACCACCAGCACCAGAAGCACAACCCCGATCGTGAGAAGCAGATCCGTATCCATTCCCACCCCAATCGAGACTGCACTGTCAGGCCAGTTTACTCAGGGTCAACCCTTGAGATCAACCTTGCGTCGCAGGGTGCCACGCGCAGGATGTTCGTCGTGCCCTTGACGTTGAACGGCACACCGGCTGTCACGACGATCTGGTCCTCTTCGGTGGCGAAGCCATCGTTGCGCGCCGCGCTGACCGCTGCCAGCACCGCCCCCTTGAAGCGGTCCTGCGGCGGCGTGATGGCCGAATGCAGACCCCAGGTCAGCGTCATGCGCCGC
>JBGSVS010000056.1:0-9971 GCA_041752895.1 Tabrizicola sp. | reverse complement strand
ACCGTCGAGGCGCGTGATCGCATCCCGGCGCGGGCGCGGATCGGGGGCACGCTGGTCGAGCTTGCGGTCGTCGAGGGCGACGAGGTCCAAGCGGGCGAGGTTCTGGCGCGGATCGTCGATGACAAGCTGGATTTCCAGCTGGCAGCCCTTGCAGCGCAGCATGAGGCGCTTGCCGCGCAGTTGGCCAACGCCGAGGCGGACCTGCAGCGGGGCGAGGACTTGCTGAAGAACGGGGTGACGACGAACCAGCGGGTCGATGCTTTGCGGACTCAGGTCGATGTGCTGAAGGGGCAGATCTCGTCGCTGGACGCGCAGGCAAAAGTCATCGCACAGCAGGCAAAGGAAGGGATCGTGCTGGCCCCGGTCGCGGGCCGGGTGCTGGACGTGCCGCAGACCAGGGGTGCTGTGGTGATGCCGGGCGAGCCAGTGGCAGTGGTGGGCGGTGGCGGGACCTTCCTGCGGATCGCAGTGCCCGAGCGGCATGCGACAGCCCTGAAGACCGGGGATGCCATCGAGGTTTCGGGGGCCTCGGGTGACCTGGAGGGGACGCTCGCCCGGG
Organism: Tabrizicola sp.; assembly: GCA_041752895.1. GTDB lineage: Bacteria > Pseudomonadota > Alphaproteobacteria > Rhodobacterales > Rhodobacteraceae > Tabrizicola. The sequence continues at coordinate 9,412 of JBGSVS010000056.1, read as the reverse complement.
TCTATCCGCTGATCGAGGGCGGCCGGGTCGTGGCCGATGTCGAGATCGCGGGCCTGCCTGACACCTATGTCGGCGCGCGGATGCTGGTGCGGCTGCCGGTGGGGGAGCGTGAGGCTTTGCTGGTGCGCGAAGCGGATGTCCTGACGCGGGCGGGACTGGATTTCATCGGCGTGCAGGGTCCTGACGGCACGGTGTTGCGGTCGGTCGTGCCGGGCGAGGTGACGGTCGTGGACGGGGTCGCGATGGTCGAGGTGATGAGCGGGCTTGTCGCCGGTGACATGGTCGTGCCAGCCGCAGACGTGTCAGCCGCAGACCTGTCGGGTGAGGCGGGCCATGAGTAAGCACCCGCTGGGCATCGCCGGGGGGCTGACGAAGGCCTTCATCAACTCGGCCCTGACGCCGCTGTTCATTCTTGCGGCTCTCGCAGCGGGTGTGGTCGCATTGATCAGCCTGCCGCGCGAGGAAGAGCCGCAGATCTCGGTTCCCCTGGTCGACATCCATGTGATGGCGCAGGGGCTGCGCGCCGAGGATGCTGTCAAGCTGGTGACCGAACCGCTGGAAGTCATCGTCAAGGGGATCAACAACGTCGAGCACGTCTATTCGTCCACCCGCGACGACGCGGCGATGGTGACGGCGCGGTTCGACGTCGGCACACGGTCGGAAGATGCGATCCTGCGGGTGCATGACAAGGTGCGCGCGAATATCGGGGCGATCCCGGTGGGCATTCCAGAGCCGCTGATCGTGGGCCGGGGGATCGACGATGTGGCGATCCTGACGCTGACCCTGTCGGCGAAAGACATGAGCGCCAACGACCTTACCCGCATTGCGCGGACGCTGCAGACCGAGGTCGCGAAGACCGAGGATGTCGGGCTGACCTATCTGGTCGGGGACGCTCAGGACGCGATCCGGATCGAACCCGACCCGGACCGGCTGGCGCTTTATGGCGTGACCTTGCAACAGTTGGCGGGGAAGGTTTCTCAGGCGAACCGGACGCTGAACACCGGCAAGCTGCGCGATCAGGGTCAGATGGTGGACCTGGTCGCCGGGGAGACTCTGACCGCGCCTGCCGAGGTAGCGCAGCTTTTGCTGACCACGCGGGACGGGCGGCCGGTCTATGTCTCGGACGTGGCGACGGTCCGGTATGTCGAGAACACGAAAGAGGCCATCGTTTCGCATCGGGCAAAGGACGGCACGACGGGTCCGGCGGTGACGCTGGCGATTGCCAAGCGGGCAGGGGCCAATGCCGTGGTGGTGGCCGAAGACGTGCTGCACCGGGTCGAGGCTTTGCAGACGAAGCTGATCCCCGAGGGAGTGACGGTGACGATCACCCGCGACTATGGCGAGACGGCGAACGAAAAGGCGAACGAGCTGCTGTTCCACCTTGGCCTCGCCACGGTGTCGATCATCGCGTTGGTCTGGCTGGCGATTGGCTGGCGCGAAGCCAGCGTGGTCGCCATCGTGATCCCGGTGACGATCCTGCTGACGCTGTTTGCAGCGTGGATCATGGGCTTCACGCTGAACCGGGTGTCCTTGTTCGCGCTGATCTTTTCCATCGGTATCCTCGTCGACGACGCCATCGTGGTGATCGAGAACATCGACCGCCATTGGGGCATGGACCGCCGCAAGCCCCGCATCCAGGCCGCCATCGAGGCGGTGGCCGAGGTCGGCAACCCGACCATCGTGGCGACGCTGACAGTGGTGGTGGCCCTTCTGCCGATGCTGTTCGTCAGTGGCCTCATGGGTCCCTACATGTCCCCGATCCCGGCGAATGCCAGCGCCGCGATGATCTTTTCCTTCTTCGTCGCGGTCATCATCACCCCCTGGCTGATGGTCAAGATCGCGGGCCGGGCGAACATGACCGAGCACGCAGAGGACGACGAATATGGCGGGCATCACGGCGGCTGGCTGGAGCGGGCCTATACGGCGGTGGCGCGGCCCTTGCTGGCGACGAAGGCGCGGAGCCTGGGATTCCTGCTGGTCACGGCGGCGCTGTCGTTTGGGTCGCTGGTGGCGCTTTATACCCGCGACGTGACGGTGAAGCTGCTTCCGTTCGACAACAAGTCCGAGCTTTCCGTGGTCATCGACCTGCCCGAGGGGTCGTCGATCGAGGCGACGGACCGGGTAGCCCGCGACGTGGCGGATGTGGTGATGGGCCTTGCGGAGGTGACCTCGGTCCAGACCTATGCCGGGACGCCCGCGCCGTTCAATTTCAACGGGTTGGTGCGCCACTATTACCTGCGGTCCGAACCCCAACTGGGAGAGGTTGCGATCAACCTGACCGGCAAGGCGGATCGCGAGCGTGCCAGCCACGACATCGCCCTTGACCTGCGCGAAAGGCTCGCTGCGCTGGCGGTGCCCGAGGGGACCAGCCTGAAGGTCGTTGAACCCCCGCCTGGGCCGCCGGTGATCTCGACCCTTCTGGCCGAGGTCTACGGGCCGGATGCCGAAACGCGGCGCGAGGCTGCGACGCTGATCCGCGAGGCGTTCGAAGCGGTACCGTTCATCGTGGACGTGGACGACAGTTTCGGCACCCAGGCGCGGCGGTTGCGGGCGACGATCTCGTCGGATGACCTCGATTTCTACGCGGTGCAGGAACAGGACGTCTTCGACACGCTGGCACTCCTGAACGGCGGGCAGACTATCGGCTATTCGCACCGGGGCGAGGGGCGCCTGCCGATCCCGTTGGTCGTCGGGCGCGACAAGGCGGACCGAGTGCTGGATGAGCGGTTCCTGACCACGCCCATTCCCGCCAACGCGCTGCCGGGTGCTCGTGGAGTGGTGGAGTTGGGCGATGTGATCCGAGTCGAGGAGGAAGCCGCCAGCTTCCCGATCTTCCGCCACAACGGCCGCGATGCGGAGATGGTGACGGCGGAACTGGCGGGGGCATTTGAGGCGCCGCTTTACGGGATGCTGGCCGTGGCAGAGCAGATCGAACAGATGGACTGGCCCGAAGGCACCAAGCCCGAGATTTCGCTGCACGGCCAGCCGGAAGACGAGGACAAGGTCACCCTCCTTTGGGACGGCGAGTGGGAAGTGACCTTCGTCACCTTCCGCGACATGGGGGCGGCGTTCGGGATCGCGCTTCTGGGCATCTACATCCTGGTCGTGGCGCAGTTCGGGTCGTTCAAGCTGCCGCTGGTGATCCTGACGCCGATCCCGCTGACGTTCCTCGGGATCATGCTGGGCCACTGGCTCTTCAACGCACCGTTTTCGGCCACGTCAATGATCGGCTTCATTGCGCTGGCCGGAATCATCGTGCGCAACTCGATCCTGCTCGTGGACTTCATCCGCCACGGCGGCGGGGTCACCGTGGACCTGTTGATCGAGGCCGGGGCGATCCGCTTCAAGCCGATTTTGCTGACCGCCATCGCCGCCATGATCGGCGCGGTGGTGATCCTGGCGGACCCGATTTTCCAGGGTCTCGCGATCTCGTTGCTCTTCGGTCTGCTGAGTTCAACCCTGCTGACCGTCCTTGTCATCCCGGCGATCTATCGCGTGTTCCGGACCGGGTCGGAAATCCCTGCCTGATCAGAGGAGGAGACTGAAATGGCACATGTCGTTGTTCTGGGGGCCGGACTTGGCGGCGCCATCATGGCTTACGAATTGAAGGACCAGTTGCGGCCGGAGGACAAGGTCACGGTGGTGACCAAGGACCCGAAGTATCACTTCGTGCCCTCGAACCCGTGGATCGCGGTGGGCTGGCGCGATCGGGAGGACATCACGGTGGACCTGGCCCCGGTCATGCAGAAAAAGGGGATCGACTTCATCCCGGTGGCCGCCGAAAAGCTGCATGCCGAGGAAAACCGGATCGAGCTGGTTGACGGCAAGTCGGTGGCCTACGACTACCTCGTGATCGCGACGGGGCCGGAACTGGCCTTTGACGAAGTTCCCGGGCTGGGTCCGCATGGCGGCTTCACCCAGTCGATCTGCCACATAGACCATGCCTTGGCAGCAAAAGACGTCTTCGAAAAGCTGTTGGCAAACCCTGGCCCGGTGGTGATCGGCGCAGCGCAGGGGGCCAGCTGCTTCGGCCCAGCCTATGAGTTCCTGTTCATCCTGGAAACCGCGCTGCGCCGCGCCAAGATCCGCTACCGGGTGCCGATGACTTTTGTCACGCCCGAGCCTTACGTGGGCCATCTGGGGCTGGACGGGGTAGGGGACACCAAGGGGCTGCTGGAAAGCCAGATGCGCGAGAAGCACATCAAGTGGATGACCAACACGCGCGTCAAGCGGGTCGAGGACGGTCACATGTTCGTCGAGGAAGTGGGCGAGGACGGGGTCGCAAAGCCCGAGAAGGACCTGCCGTTTGCGTTCTCGATGATGCTGCCCGCGTTCCGGGGGATCAAGCCGGTGGCGGGGATCGAGGGGCTTTCGAACCCGCGCGGCTTCACCATCGTCGACAAGCACCAGCAGAACCCGAAGTACAAGAACGTCTTCGCGGTCGGCGTCTGCGTGGCGATCCCGCCGATGGGGCCGACGCCCGTGCCCTGTGGCGTGCCGAAAACCGGGTTCATGATCGAATCCATGGTCACCGCCACCGCCCACAACATCGGCAACATCGTGCGCGGCAAGGAACCCGACAGCGTCGGGACCTGGAACGCGGTCTGCCTCGCGGATTTCGGCGACGGGGGCATCGCCTTTGTGGCCCAGCCGCAGATCCCGCCGCGCAACGTCAACTGGTCGTCCAGCGGCAAATGGGTCCATCTCGCCAAGGCGGGGTTCGAGAAATACTTCATCCGCAAGCTGCGGAAGGGCACGTCCGAGCCGTTCTACGAAAGCCTCGCACTCAAGGTGCTGGGGATCGACAAACTGAAAGAAACCAAGAAAGGATAAGTCATGTCTGTTGATGCAGCGGTTCTGCGGTTTGCCGGGGTGATGGTGCTTCTCAGCGTCGTGCTGACGGCCTATGTATCGCCCCTGTTCGTCTGGTTCACCGTCTTCATCGGGTTGAACCTGTTGCAATCGTCCTTCACCGGGGTCTGCCCGGCGGCGATGGCGTTCCGGGCAATGGGGTTCAAGAAGGGCTGTGCCTTTGAATAGGGGTCGGTGATGGCGGAGATACTGGAAGGCTTTGGCGGGACTGCAGAGCAGGCCGCCAGGGCGGTCGCGCTGCTGAAGCTTCTGTCGCATGAGGGGCGGCTTCAGATTCTGTGCTGCCTTGTCGAAGGTGAGCTGAATGTCACCCAACTGGCCGAGGCGCTGCGCACCAGTCCGGTCATCGTGTCGCAACAGCTGATGCGGCTTCGGGCCGAGGGCGTGGTCCAGCCCAGGCGCCAGGGAAAGAGCGTCTTCTACCACCTTGCGCGCGAAGAGGTGGCGACCGTGGTCGTCGCCTTGCGCAACGCCTTTTGCACGCGACACTGACCGTTGGCTGCGTGAACCACGCCGGTCATTTCCGGCCCGCGCGCGTTTTGAAGTCGGTTTGCACTGGTCCCGGGGCCTGCGTCAGCACCGTGACGCCGCGCGGGCGCAATTGTGCGTGACAGAGGAAAACGGACGTAGAGCATCACCGCCGGGCGAGCGGAACGGCATGTCATGCGGCAAGCGAAGGTATTCTGCCCCCCCTCGGACAATGCCGCCCCCAAGCGCATCACCCTTCCGTTACAGCGGCACATTACGGCTCGCCACAAGGGCTGTCTCGAGTTGCTTTTCCGATCCTGACCCTAAGTTGTTGTCTGGAATGCGACACTTGCGTCAGTTCGGGGTTTGTGGATTTCTTCGCTTTGGCGCTCTGCATGCAGAACGATCTTTGCAAATACTCGTCTACCTGCCCCCGGCACCTGGTGATGTTTGTGATTGGAGGACCCATCCATGCCCCGACTTTTCCACCAGGTTGCTGCCTTGTTTATCGGACTTGCGGCGGTTCTGCCCGCGCTTTCGCCAACCGCCACGCATGCGCAGGAAGCGCAGGTTCTTGGCGACAACGCCGCGTCGATCGCGGTCATCATCGGCAACCGCGACTACCGCCAGACAGTGCCCGTTGACTACGCCCACAACGACGCCGAGGCGATGCGAGACTATCTGGTCGGCACACTGGGCTATCGGGAAGAGAATGTCTTTCTGCTGCTCGACGGGACACTTAGCGAGATCACGCAGATGTTCGGCTCTGAGGCGCAGCCGCAGTCAGGGCGGCTTTGGCGCAGCGTGACGCCCGACGCGTCAAACGTGTTCGTGTACTACTCGGGCCATGGCGTGCCCGATCTGACCACGGGCGATCCGTTCCTGTTGCCATCCGACGGTGATCCAAACTCTGTCGTCAGCGGCTACCGGTTGGATACGCTGTATCGCAATCTTGAACTTGTGCGACACAAGATCGGCCCCGACCGCGAGGTCGTCGTGATGATCGACGCCTGTTTCACCGGTGAGACGGGGCGCGGCGACCCGATGCTGGCGGTCTCGGCCCCCGGCTTTACGCCGGCCTTGCCGGATACGGGCGAGGGGGTCGTGCGGCTTGTTGCGACCTCCGGCAGCTCGCCTGCGAACTGGGACGATGAAGCCAAGCTTGGCCTCTTTACCAGCCGCTTCCTGATGGGTGCTGCTGGCCTTGCCGACGATGACGGTGCGGTCGATTGGGGTGCGCTGTCGTCCTATGTCGTCGACGCGGTCTCGGCCACGGCGCTGCGCGAGACGGGGCGCACTCAGGTGCCCGAGATCGACACCGCGTCTTTTGCGCTGCCCGAAGGTTCGCCCGTCGATGCGGTCGCCGACATCGTGCTGCGCGAGCGTGACCAGCGGTCTTGGGACGCCGCCCGCAATGACCGTGCTGCGGTCGAGCGTTACATCGCCGAATGCGACGCCTGCACCTTCCGTGAAGAGGCAATTGCCGAGCTTGCAGCCCTTGGACAGGGTGAGGCGGCAGTAACGGACCGCGCGCTCTGGGAAGAGCTTTCGGCGGTCAAGGACTATCAGGGCTATCTGGATCGCTGCACCGACATCTGCGCCTATCGCGATGTGGCACTGTCCTATCTTGCCGCCAACGATCCCGCGCGGGACCCAAGGGTTGCCCGCTGTGACGCATTGGCGTCTGCCAAGCGCGACCCGGATCGGCCCGAGGGCGTGCAGGGCGTCGCCTGGGGCGCAATCGACGGGTTTTCTGCCGTCGAGGCCTGTTCGACCGCAGTGCGGGCCTATCCCAAGGAACGCCGCCTGCCCTATCAGCTGGGCCGGGCGCTGGATCGTCTTGGCCGGTATGGCGAAGCGATGGAGGCCTACCAGACGGCAGCGGATCTGGGCTCGGTCGGGGCGCTGAACAACATGGCCACGCTTCATGAGAACGGCGAAGGCGTGCCTGCGTCACCGGAAACGGCCTTTCAGCTTTACCTTCAGGCCGCCGAGGCGGGCGACCTTGACGGGATGACCAACGTTGCGCGCCTGCTGGAATATGGGCGCGGCACGAGCAAGGATGTCGCTCAGGCCGTGTCCTGGTATCAGCGTGCTGCCGATGCAGGCGACGGCTTTGCGATCACGAAGCTTGCGGTCTACTACATTGACGGCGGCGCTGGTCTCAAGAAAGACCCGAAGCAGGGGTTCGAACTGTTCAAACGCGGGATCGAATTGAAAGAACCGCTTGCGATGGTGTCGGCCGCGGTGCTGATTGATGCCGGGTTCGGAAAGTATCTGCCGGATTACACTTCGGTTGATCTGCTTCTCCGGACGCTGGAAACCGGCGAAAGCGGGGTGCAGGCGATTGTTGGCGCAACGACACTGGAGGACCAGGAGCTCAAGCCGGAAACGATCCGCGCCTTGCAGAAGACGTTGATCGAAAAGCAGTTCTTCAGTGGCAAGGCCGACGGCACCTTCAATCTGCTGTTCGTGCAGGCGATGGAGAACTACGCCCGGTCTGCCGCCAGCCAACAGGGGAACTGACGTGCGCCTATCTGGCTTTGCCCTTGCTGCGGGGTTGGCCTTTGCCAGCCCCGCAGTCGCCGACAAGGCCGCTGCGGCCTTGGTTGCCGACATTGCGACGTGTCTGGGGGGTAGTCCGCCCGAGAGGGTTGTCGTTGCGGGCCTGCCGCGTGACCAGACCGCCCTGAGCGGACCCGAGGCCGAGCGGCTGCGTCTTGAGGTCGAGACGATGTTGAAGGCTGCAGGGGCCGGGATTGCTGCGGCCCGAGACGTTGACCGTTTGCGCGGGCTTCTGGAAAGCGTCAGCGCGATCAGTGGCACCGAGACCGAAGCGCTGATCGAAACCGCGAACGCGGGCGATGCGGTGGTGTTCATCGTCGAACCCGCGCGCGGGGACGCGGTGGTCAGCTTCCGGCTTCAGGCCATCACTCCGGACGCCGCCTGCAAGGTCACTTCGCCGAAGATCGAGACTGCGCTTGCCGACGCCGGGGCTGGCGCGATTGACCGGGTGCTGTCCGAGGCACTTGGTGACTTCTTTCAGGCGGCACCAGAGGCTGAAACGCTGGGCATCTGTCCCGTCGTGTCCGAGGCTGGCCATTCGGCCTGCGCGCCCGCTCTTGCCGACAGTCTGGCCGCTGTTGCCCTTGCCGATGCGGGTAGTGCGAACCGCACGCTCAGCGGGCGCAGGCTTGAAGTGACGCGGATGACCCAGTCAGCCTGTGCCGCCGGGCCCGAGACGCCTGCCGCAACGGCTCGGCTTTCGACCGACGCCCGGGGGGCTACCTGGCTTGACCTTGAAGTGCGCCAAGGCAGTCGCACGCTTGCAACGCTGCCGCGCACAAGGGTCGACCTTACCTCGCTTGGCTGCGACCCAACTGCGCGTCCGCTGATGGACTATGTTTCATTGACCATGAACCGGGATGCAGCAACGCTTGACATCATCGCGCCCCGCTTTGCTACGGGGCAGCTTCTGGCGGTCGGGATCGAACTTGCTCAGGCGGCACCGCTGCATTGCTGGATCATTGCGCCCGACGAGACGGCCTTTGTGCTGCTCCCCATCGGCGACATGGCCGCCTGGGCGCCGGGGGCCTACAGCTACCCCGAGGACTTCGGTCTGCAAAGCGTTGTTCTCAGCCAGCCGTTTGAAAACCTCTTTCACTGCTTTGCGCCGAGCGACCCTTTGCCCCAATCGCTTGCGGATCGCTGGCAGGCGGCGGCAACGGGCAATGGCACCGGACCCAGCCTGCTTGACAGCCAGGCCCTGGCCGAGCTGCTTGACGAAATGCGCGCCCAGCCCGGAATGGTCGAGGCTGCGGCCCGCATCATCGTGCAGTAGGGGAACGGCATGGAACGCTTTGACCCCAACGATCTGCCCCTTGGCCATGATGAGGCCTGCGCCGCCGATCTGCACGCCATAGCCGACAGCCGGATGCTGGGCCGGCATGAACTGTCCTGGCTGGCCCGTGCCGTTGCAGGCGCGATCCGACCCAGCCGTGACCGCCCGCTTTGGGACTTTGCCCATGCCGTTGCAGCGCTGGGGCTGGACGGGCGCGGGGTCGTTGACCTC
>JBGSVS010000055.1:0-5857 GCA_041752895.1 Tabrizicola sp. | reverse complement strand
GCCAACGCCGCCCGGCTTGCCTGACCGCCGGAAAGCTGGCCGGGGCGTCTGGACCCAAGACCGTCGAGCCCGACCTTCTGCAAGGCGTCGTCGACAAGGGCGTGCTCATCAGCCGACAGGCGCAGGTCGGGGCGCAAGCCGAGACCAAGGTTCTGCGCGACGGTCAGATGCGGAAACAGGTTCTGGTCCTGAAACAGGAGGGTCAGGGGCCGTTCGCCGGGCGGTACGCCTGCAAGGTCTTTCCCCGACCAAAGCACCCGGCCCTCGGTCGGTGCAAGAAAGCCTGCGATCATCGACAAAAGCGTGGACTTGCCCGCCCCTGACGGCCCCATGATCGCGATCCGGCTGGCGGGTGCGGCGGACCAGTCGGCCGTCAGGCGAAAGCCCGGCTGCACGTAGGTCAGGCGATCAAGCTGCAGCACGGCGGCCTCCGGCATCACAGGCCCAGAAGAGGGCGAAAGACAAAGTGACAAGGATCAGCGATGCCGCAGCCGCCGCTTCGATCCGGTAGGCCCCGGTCAGCTGGCTGACGACCAGCGGCAAAGTGGCCTGCCGTTCCCCGGCAAACAGCGCGATGACGCCAAGGTCCCCCATCGACAGCGCCGCCCGCGCTGTCGCGCAGCGTAAAGGGGCCAAGCGCGTGCTGGCTGGCTGGGGGCCAGGTCGCCTCCATCACTTCGGCCAGAAGATCGGGGGCCAGAGGATCGGGGGCCAGCAGATCGGGCGTCATCCGAACATCCGCGTCAGCCGCAGCATCGCCTGATCCAGCCGTGCGGAATCAGTCCCGCGGATCACCAGATTTGTGCCATGCGCGCCATTCTGGATGAAGGGGTAAGAGCCCATCGAAAGCTCAGGATACTCGGCTGCAAGCGCACCAAAATCGGCGGCGATCTCGCCCTCGCCCCGGTCGACGCGCAGGGTCTGGGACAAAAGCGGCGGGCCGCCGGTCAGCTTGGGCAACACACTGGCGACCATCGCCTCGAAGATCTTTGGCACGCCCGCCATCACATGGACATTGCCGATGGTAAAGCCCGGAGCGGTCGACACCGGGTTGTCGATCAGCGACGCACCATCGGGGATGCGGGCCATCCGCTGCCGCGCCTCATTGAACGGCAGGCCCGCGCGGTCGTAATGCGCCTGCAGAAGGGCCATCGCGTCAGCGCGGTGGCTGATCTTCGCGCCCACCGCCTCGGCCACGGCATCGGCGGTGATGTCGTCATGCGTCGGGCCGATCCCACCGCTGGTAAAAAGTTGGGTGTACTTTGCCGAAAGTGCCCGGACCGCCGCGACGATTTCGGTATGGATATCGGCCACGACCCGCACCTCGCGCAGCGTGATCCCGATGCGGGACAACTCGCCCGCAAGGTAGTGCATGTTTGAATCGCGCGTGCGGCCCGAAAGGATTTCGTCGCCGATCACCAGGATCGCCGCTGTCGGGTTGGTCATCGGGGCCTCCGCGCTGCGTTGCCTGGGGTCGGGTATAGCCCCGCCCTCTGGCCATTTCCACGCCAGATAACTATATAGCGGCCAAGGAGACCAGATGGACGACATGCGCGCCAGGATCACGAAAGACGGCATTCGCATCTACGAGGATGCGGATTTCGCAGGCATGCGAGCGGCGGGTCGGATCGCAGCGGCAATCCTGGACGCGGTGGTACCGCTTGTGGTGCCGGGCACGACGACCGCAGTGATCGACGACTTTATCACCGCCGAGATCAATCGGCGCGGCGTCACCTCAGCCACCATCGGCTACAAGGGCTACAAGCACGCCTCCTGCATCAGCGTGAACCACGTTGTCTGCCACGGGATTCCCGGGACGAAGGTGCTGATGGATGGCGACATCCTGAACGTCGATGTGACGGTGATTGTCGACGGCTGGTATGGCGACACCAGCCGGATGTACGTCGCAGGCCAGCTTGCGCGAAAGGCGGAACGGCTGATCGAGGTCACCTACGAAGGCCTGATGCGCGGCATTGCCGCCGTCAAGCCGGGCAATACCTTCGGCGACATCGGTTACGCGATCCAGACCTACGTCGAGGCGCAGCGGATGTCCGTGGTCCGCGACTTCTGCGGCCACGGCCTCGGCCGCGTCTTCCACGCGCCGCCGAACGTGCTGCACTATGGCCGCGCGGGCTCGGGTCCGGTGCTGGAGGAAGGCATGTTCTTCACCATCGAGCCGATGGTGAACCTTGGCCGCCCCGAAACGAAGGTGTTGGCTGACGACTGGACCGCCGTCACGCGCGACAAGTCCCTATCGGCACAGTTCGAACATTCGGTGGGCGTCACAGCGACGGGCTGCGAGATATTCACTCTGTCCCCGGCTGGGAAGTTCCACCCGACCTGGGGCTAAGGGGCCAAAATCCTTCGATGGATCTTGCAAATTTCTTCGAAGAAATTTGGCCCTTCAAATCCCCGCGTACCACTCATAGCCCCGGTCGGCCCAATAGCTGCCCTTGCCATACCCCAGCGCCGCCAGGCTGTCGGTCAGCTCGATGGTGTGGACATACTTCGCCATCTTGTAGCCGAGCTGCCGTTCCACCCGAAGCCGCAGCGGCGCCCCGTTCGCTATGGGCAAAGGCGCGCCGTTCATCGCGTAAGCGAGGATCGTCTGGGGGTGGAAGGCGTCGATCAGGTCGATGCTTTCATAGTAGTAGACCTCGCCCGCAAGGCTCCGCTCGATGGCGTCGAAGCAGTGAAAGATGGCATATCGGGCCGTCACCTTGGGCTGGGCAAGTTTCAGGACCGTCCCCAGTGGCACGCCCTGCCACTTGGCAATGCAGCTCCACCCTTCCACGCAGTCATGCCGGGTGATCTGGGTGCGGGAAGGCAGCGCGGTCAGGTCAGCCAGCGACAGGGTCTGCGGAGTATCGACCAGCCCGGTGATGGTCAGCCGATAGTCGACAAAGCCGCTGTCGGCCATCCGGCGATACTCCGCGCCGTCCGGGTTGACCGACCCGTTCGGGCGCTGTCCTTGACGGATTTCGGCCTCCGAGAACTCTGGTGCCAGGCGGTCGCCGATCACGGCGCGCTGGGCGGTCCGGGTCAGGTTTTCGTGACTGGCGAACAGGCGGCGCAGCGCGCTGTCCCCATCCGTCGCACTGTCGAAAATCTTGCATCCCGACAGGGTCAGGGCCGCTGCACCCAGCAGGAACTTGCGACGATCAAACATCCTTCTCTCCATCGGTGCGATACCAGCCGGTCAAGATCGACCGCATCTCGTTCAGTGGCCCCGCCAGCAGGATCATCGCCATGTGGACGACGAAGAAGCCGATCAACGCTACCATCGTCAGGAAATGGATCGTCCGCGCGGTCTGGCGGCCGCCGAAGAGGTCCAGCAGCCACGGCGCCGCGGCGTTGAAGCCCGGCGACATCGACAGCCCGGTCGCGATCATCAGCGGGAGGGCGAGGAACAGGACCGAGGCATAGGCAAGCTTCTGCAGGACGCCGTAGTCAGCCTGATGGTGAAAGCGCAACCGGGCATGGTCGGCAATGTCACCGGGCAGGGCGCGCAGGTCCGCAAGCGTCGGAACCAGCTGGCGAAGATGCCCGTTCAGCGCCGAAGCGACAAGCCAGAGCGCCAACGTCCCCACCAGCAGCCAGGCAAAGAAGAAGTGGATCACCCGGCCCGTCGCGAGGCTCGTCTTCGACGGGATCGTCAGTGCCGCCGGGAAGGCCCGCGCCTCGCCATCCGATGCGCCCAGAACTCCGGTGGTGTCGAACTCGGCCCCGAAGACGCGCGTTACGCCGCGCAAGGCTCCGTCCGTCTCGACCGCGCCGATGGTCAGGACCGCGTTGTCATAACCGAAGCCCGCCTCTTTCCCGATATGCAGGCTGGGAAAGGCGTTGAAGATCTGCAACCCGGTCAGCATCAGAAAGAACAGGCTGATGGCCCAAAGCCAATGCGTGACCCGCGTGACCAGGCGTTGGCGGTAGACAAGCGGTCCATTCGGCATGGCGATCCCTCTTCCCTTCTTTCCCAAAGCAACGGGCCGCCGACACAGAAGTTTCACCGTGCCGCGCGATCTTGCGCTGATTGCATTTCCGCCCAACGGGGCTTATCTCGGGAAGCTGACTAAAGGGGCAGCAGGCAGCGCATGAACTGGATCACCAACTACGTCCGCCCGAAGATCAACTCGCTGTTCTCGCGCCGCGAAGTGCCCGAGAATCTTTGGACCAAGTGCCCGGAATGCGGGACGATGCTGTTTCACCGTGAGCTTGCGGCGAACCAGAACGTCTGCGGCAACTGCGATCACCACATGGCGATCAGCCCGCGCGAACGGTTCGAGGCGCTGTTCGACGGCGGCATCTTCACCGAGGTGAAGATCCCCGACGCGGTGGTCGATCCGCTGCATTTCCGCGATCAGAAGAAATACACCGACCGGATCAAGGCCGCCCAGAAGGCAAGCGGAGAGCGGGACGCCATGCTGGTGGCCGAGGGCGAGATTGCCCGCACCCCGATCGTTGCCGCTGCACAGGACTTTGCGTTCATGGCCGGTTCGATGGGCATGAACGTCGGCAACGCGATCATCGCGGCGGCGGAACGGGCGGTGAAACTCAAGCGCCCGCTGGTGCTGTTCTCGGCAAGCGGCGGGGCGCGGATGCAGGAGGGGATGCTCAGCCTCATGCAGATGCCGCGCACGACCGTCGCGGTGCAGATGCTGAAAGAGGCGGGGCTTCCCTACATCGTTGTCCTGACCCATCCGACGACCGGCGGCGTGACGGCCAGCTATGCGATGCTGGGCGACGTGCAGATCGCCGAACCGAACGCGCAGATCGGCTTTGCCGGCGCGCGGGTGATCGAACAGACGATCCGCGAGAAACTGCCCGAAGGCTTCCAGCGCGCGGAATACCTTCTGGACCACGGGATGCTGGACCGCGTGGTGCATAGGAAGGCGATGAAGGACGAACTGGTCACCCTGATCCGGATGCTGACCGGTCAGCCGCCCGCGATCAAGGGCGACCTTGCGCCTCCGGTCGACGTACCCACCGCCGACAGGGCAGAGGCGAGCGCCTGAGCCATGACCACAGGTTCCGACGTCATCCTGGAACGGATGATGACGCTGCATCCCAAGGTCATCGACCTGACCATGGGCCGGGTAGAACGGCTTTTGGCGGCGCTGGGCAATCCCGAACGCAGGGTCCCGCCGGTGATCCATATCGCCGGGACGAACGGCAAGGGGTCCACCCAGGCGATGATCCGTTCGGGGCTTGAGGCGGGCGGCGATCGCGTCCACGCCTATACGTCACCGCATCTGGCCCGGTTTCACGAACGCATCCGACTGGCGGGCGAACTGATATCGGAACCCGCGCTGACGGCGCTGCTTGATGAATGCATGACCGCCAACGGGTCTGACGAGATCACCTTCTTCGAGATCACCACCTGCGCCGCCTTTCTGGCCTTTGCCCGCACTCCGGCGGACTGGACCTTGCTGGAAGTGGGCCTTGGGGGCCGGCTTGATTGCACGAATGTCGTCGATCACCCCCGGCTGACGATCATCACGCCGGTCAGCCTCGACCATCAGGCGTATCTCGGTGACACGGTGGCGGCGATTGCCGGGGAAAAGGCCGGGATCATCAAGCGCGGCGTCCCGGTGATCGTCGGGCCGCAGGACCCCGAAGGCTTTGCGGTGATCGAGGCGAAGGCAGCCCGGATGGGTGCTCCAGTCTGGGCCCATGGTCAACACTGGAACGTCTGGGAAGAGCGCGGGCGGCTGGTTTTTCAGGACGAGAACGGGCTTCTCGACCTGCCGCTGCCGAACCTGCCCGGCCCGCATCAGGTGCAGAACGCCGGGGTGGCCATCGCGGCGCTGCGGCTTCTGGGCCAGGACGAAGCGGCCTGCGAAGCGGCTGTGACCCG
>JBGSVS010000054.1:0-7590 GCA_041752895.1 Tabrizicola sp. | reverse complement strand
CCGGCCGCGGAGGCCTGAATGCGTCTAGTCAATAAGACCTTTGCCGAAATCCAGCCCGGCGACCGGGCGGAACTGCGCCGCCTGATCACGGCGGATGACCTTTACGTCTTTGCCGCCGCCTCGGGGAATTCGAACCCGATGCACCTGAAGGACAGCGATCTTGATGGTGACGGCACGGTCGAAAGGATCGCGCCGGGGATGTTCGTGGCCTCGCTGATCTCGGCGGTTCTTGGAACGCAGCTGCCGGGACCGGGCACGCTCTACCGGCGACAGAGCCTTGATTTCCACTCTCGCGCCCATGCCGGGGAAGAGGTGATCGTGCGGGCCGAGGTTCTGTCCAAGGCCGACGGGAACGTGCGGCTGAAGACCGAAGTTGCCCACGCCGATGGCCGCTTGGTGCTGACCGGCGAGGCCGAGGTGGTCGCTCCGGTTGACAAGTTCGACCAGGACGATGTCGAGGTGCCGGGCCTGCTGGTCCAGCGCCACCGCCATTTCGAGGCGCTACTTGACCGTTCGCGCCCGTTGCCCGCCTTGCCGACTGCCGTGGTCTGCCCGGATGAGGCCAAGTCTCTGGGTGGCGCGCTTCTGGCGATGAAGGAAAGCATCATCACGCCGGTCCTGGTGGGCAATGCGACTGCGATCCGCGCTGCTGCCGCAGAGATCGGGGCCGACCTTGCGGGTATCGAGATCGTCGATGTCACAGGTGATGCCGCCGCCGCCGAACGAGCCTGCGCTCTGGTGCATGAGGGCAGGGTTGCTGCCGTCATGAAGGGCCACCTGCACACCGATGACCTGCTGAAACCCATGCTGGACAAGGCCCTGGGTCTGCGCGCCGGGCGGCGGTTCACCCATGTTTTCGTCATGGATGTGCCGGGTCAGCCCGAGCCGCTTTTCGTGACCGACGCCGCGATCAACATCGCGCCCGACCTCGCGACCAAGGTCGACATCTGCCAGAACGCCATCGACCTTGCGCTGTCTTTGGGCATGGACCCGCGCGTCGGCGTGCTGTCGGCGGTGGAAACCGTGAACCCGGCGATCCAATCCTCGATCGACGCGGCACTCTTGTCGAAAATGGCGGACCGTGGCCAGATCACCGGCGGTCAGGTCGAGGGGCCTCTGGCGATGGACAATGCCGTCGACATGGGGGCCGCAAAGACCAAGGGCCTGAAGGGCAACGTGGCAGGTCGGGCGAACATTCTGGTCGTGCCGGGTATCGATGCCGGCAACATGCTGGCCAAGCAACTGGCCTTCATCAGCCATGCAGAAGGCGCGGGGCTGGTCCTTGGGGCCAAGGTTCCAGTGATCCTGAACTCTCGTTCGGATAGCCCGATGTCGCGGCTGGCCTCCTGTGCCGTGGCGGCCATCCATCACTTCGCGGGGCAGCAGAAATGACCCGGGCCGTCCTTACCCTGAACGCGGGGTCCTCATCGCTGAAGGTTTCTCTCTTCTCTGAAACCGGGAATGCGCCGCTGGCCTCTGGCCATGCCGATCGGATTGGCCCCGAGGGCTCGCTGAAACTGAAGGACGCCGCCGGTGAGCCGATTGCGGCCTCTGGTGACCTGACCACGCACGCTGGAGCGATGGCCGCCGTCATCAACGGTTTTCGTACGCACTGGCCCGCACTTGACCTAATCTCCATCGGTCACCGTGTCGTCCATGGCGGAGCCGAGCGTGACGCGCCTGCCAGAGTGACCGAGGCGCTTCTATCTGAACTTGCAGAGCTTTCCCCCTTCGCGCCCCTGCATCAGCCGCACAACCTTGCCGGAATCCACGCCGCAATGCAGGCCTTTCCAGGTGTGCCGCAAGTGGCCTGCTTCGACACGGCTTTTCATCGCAGCCACCCGTTTGTGAACGACACCTTCGCGCTGCCCCGCGCGCTTTATGCGGAAGGTGTGCGGCGGTATGGCTTCCACGGTCTCAGCTATGACTACATCGCGGGCGAGTTGGCGCACTCTGCGCCGCAACTGGCGGAAGGCCGCGTCGTGGTGGCGCATCTGGGCAATGGCGCCAGCATGTGCGCGATTACGAACGGCCGTTCGGTTTCCTCGACCATGGGCTTTTCGGCGTTGGATGGCTTGCCGATGGGCACCCGCTGCGGACAGCTTGATCCCGGGGTTCTGTTGTATCTGATGGACCAGAAGGGAATGTCGGCCTCTGCGATCTCGGACCTTCTTTACAAGCAGTCTGGCCTGCTTGGCCTTTCCGGCCTGTCGAACGACATGCGTACGCTGGAAGCCGCCGGCACGCCCGAGGCTGGCGAGGCCATCGACTATTTCGTCTTCCGCTGTCAGCGCGAGGTTGGCGCGATGGCAGCCGCCTTGGGTGGGATCGACGCCTTGGTCTTCTGCGGCGGTATCGGCGAAAACTCGCGTCTGATCCGCGCCCGCATCTGCGAACGCCTGGCCTGGATGGGAATCGAGATCGACCATGCCCGGAACGCGGCGAATGACAGGGTGATATCGTCGGACTTTGCCCGCACGACCGTTATGGTCATCCCGACGAACGAGGAACTTGTGATCGCGCGCGCCGCGCGTACGGCCATCGGCGCATTGGAGGCCGCATGAAAGGCGCGTTAAGACCCGAGGCTGCGGCCGAACTTATCCCAGATGGTGCCAGCCTGATGATCGGAGGCTTCATGGCGGTCGGCACGCCCGAGCGGATGATCGACGCAATTGTTGCGCGTGGCATCCGTGACCTGACGGTGATCGCAAATGATACGGCAATGCCCGGCAAAGGCATCGGCAAGCTGATCTCGGCGGGTCTTGTTCGACACGTTATCGCCAGCCATATCGGCTTGAACCCTGAAACCCAGGCAAAGATGATCGCGGGCGAGATCACTTGCGAGCTGGTGCCGCAGGGGACGCTGATCGAACGCATCCGCGCGGGCGGCATGGGGCTTGGCGGGGTGCTGACGCCCACCGGTCTTGCGACCGAGGTCGAGGAAGGCAAGCAGATCGTGACGGTCGAGGGCAACCGCTATCTGGTGGAAACGCCGCTCAAAGCCGATTTCGCGCTGATCGGGGCTTGGCAGGCGGATTACATCGGTAACTTAAGCTACCTGCTGACCGCACACAATTTCAATCCGATCATCGCGTTGGCCGGCCGCACCGTGATTGCCGAAGCCGAAAGCATCGTGCCCGTCGGGGTAATTCCCCCCGATGCGGTCAAGACACCGGGCGTACTGGTCGATCACCTTCTGATCCGCGCTGCGTAAGGGGGACAAGATGGACGCCAAGGAACTTATCGCTCGCCGCGTGGCCCGGGAAATCAGGGCCGGATCCCTGGTCAATCTGGGGATCGGCCTTCCTTCGCTGGTGGCAAACTTCGTCGACCCTGCGCTTGGCGTGTTCTTCCAGGCCGAGAACGGTGTCATCGGCCTTGGTGCCCGACCACCCGAAGGGATGGAGGACCGGCACCTCACCGATGCGGGTGGCGGATTCGTCACTGCCGTTCCGGGGGCGGCATCCATCGACAGCGCGATGAGCTTTGGTCTGATCCGAGGCGGGCATCTGGACATGACCGTCCTCGGCGGGCTGCAGGTCGACGAATCCGGGCATCTGGCGAACTGGAAAGTTCCGGGCAAGATGGTCCCAGGCATGGGCGGTGCGATGGACCTTGTCACCGGCGCTGCCCGCGTTGTCGTGGCGATGCAGCATGCGGCCAAGGGGCAGTCGAAGATTGTCCCGCGCTGCACTTTGCCGCTGACGGCACTTCGTCGGGTGAACCTTGTCGTGACCGACCTTGCCGTCATCGAACCGAGCGGTGCTGGCCTGATCCTACGCGAACGCGCCCCCGGCGTTTCCGTCGAAGACATCCGTGCCGCGACCGAGGCCGCGCTGGTGATCCCTGACAACGTTCCCGAAATGATTCTGGCCTGAGGCTCATATGCGCGATTTTCCTGCTGCCCCTGAGTTCCGCACCGCCGTCGTCACCGGCTCTACTTCGGGCATCGGCTTTGCCATCGCCCGCGCCCTGGCCGAAGCGGGCCATGCGGTGATGTTGAACGGCCTTGGTGACCCGGAGGCAATCGAGATCGCCCGTTCCGAGATGGAGCGGGAAACCGGCGCGCCGGTCGCCTTTCACGGTGCCGATATGTCGGACCCAGCCCAGATCGCCGAACTGGTGGCCGCAACCGAAGCGCGCTTTGGCCAGATCGACATCGTGGTGAACAATGCCGGCATCCAGACCGTCGCACCGATCGAGGAATTTCCGGTCGACCGCTACAATCTGATCATGGCCATCAACATGTCGGCCGCCTGGCACCTGTGTCGCGCGACCTTTGGCGGAATGAAACAGCGCGGCTGGGGCAGGGTGATCAACGTGGCCTCGGCCCATGGCCTTGTCGCGTCGCCCTACAAGTCGGCCTATGTGATGGCCAAGCACGCCATTGTCGGCCTGACCAAGACCCTTGCACTTGAAGGCGCAGAGCACGGGATCACGGCAAACGCGATTTGCCCGGGCTATGTCCTGACGCCGCTGGTGGAAAAACAGATCCCCGAAACTGCGGCAGCGCGAGGCATCACCGAGGAAGAGGTCATCCGTGACGTCCTTCTGGCCGCGCAGCCCACCAAAAGCTTCGTCCAGCCCGGCCAGATCGGTGCGCTTGCGGCCTTCCTCTGCTCGTCCGCCGCAAGCCAGATCACCGGAACCGCGCTGCCCATAGACGGCGGCTGGACAGCACATTGAAAGGTCAGATCATGCAACCTATCCAGAAGATCGGTGTCATCGGCGGTGGCACCATGGGCAGCGGCATCGCGCAGGTCTTTGCCATGGCGGGCTACCCTGTCCTGATCCAGGATCTGACCGAGGCCGCGCTTGACCGCAGCCGGACCACCATCGGCGCATCGCTGACGCGTCTGGTCAAGAAGGGTGCATTGACCGAGGCGAAGGCGTCTGAGGCCATGGCGCTGATCCAGTCCACCACGGTCTTCGACCTGATGGATGACCGCGATCTTGTGGTCGAGGCCATAGTCGAGAAAGTGGATGTCAAGACCGACCTATTGCGGAGGCTGGACGGTATCTGCCGCCACGATGCAATCTTTGCGTCGAACACCTCCTCGATCTCGCTCACGGAACTCGCTGCGGCTTCGGCCCACCCGGGCCGGGTGATCGGCATGCATTTCTTCAACCCGGTGCCGATGATGCAGCTGGTCGAAATCATCCGAGCGCTACAAACAACCGATGCCGTGGCCGAAGCGGTGACCGAGACCACCCTCGCAATCGGAAAAACCCCGCGCGTCAGCAAGGACAGCTACGGCTTCATCGTAAACCGTCTTCTGGCGCCTCAGATCAACGAGGCGATAAACTGCGTCTACGAAGGGCTGGCAACCGCGGAAGACATCGACAGCATGATGAAACTCGGCGCCAACCACCCGATGGGCCCGTTGGCGCTGGGCGATCTGATCGGGCTCGACGTGGTGCTGAACATCATGGAGACCCTGTATCAGGGCTTTGATGATCCCAAGTATCGCCCCTCTCCTTTGTTGAAGCAGATGGTTGCCGCAGGCTATCTGGGCCGCAAGACCGGCAAGGGCTTTGCGGAGTATCATGCCCACTAAACCAGGGGTGATCGGGGCGCATGCAAGGGTTTCTGGCCGAGGACGGGGCAAGGCTTGCCTTTCGGGATGAAGGCCAGGGCGTGCCGCTGCTGGCGCTGGCTGGGCTGACGCGGGACGGGCGCGATTTCGACTATCTGGCCCGCAATCTGCCCGATGGCATTCGCCTGATCCGTCTCGACAGTCGCGGGCGCGGAGAGTCTGACTGGACGGGACCGGAAACCTATACAGTCGCGCAAGAAGCGAAGGATGTCCTGGCGCTTCTCGATCATCTGGGACTGGCGCAGGTCGCAATCATCGGTTCGTCCCGGGGCGGGCTTCTTGGTCTTGTCATCGCCTCGACCGCGAAGCACCGTCTGCTTGGTCTTTGCCTGAACGATGTCGGGCCTGTGGTGGAACGCGAAGGGCTGATGCGGATCGGTGCCTATGTCGGGATCGAACCGGCGGTTCCGACCCTGGAAGAGGTGGCGGACCGCATGCCGTCAGCCATGCCCGGCTTCTCCCATGTGCCGGCCTTGCGCTGGCAGGAAGAGACGGTCCGTCATTATGTGCAACTCGATGGCCGCGTCGGGCTGACCTATGACCCCGCACTGCGACAATCCTTCGATGCCGCCATGGCAGCCCCGCTGCCCGAACTTTGGCCCCTGTTCGATACTTGCGACGGACTCCCGCTGGCCCTGATCCGGGGCGCATCCTCGGACGTTCTGGCGCAAGCCACCGCCGATGAAATGCGCCGCCGCCGTCCTGACATGGTCTTTGCCGAGGTTCCGGAGCGTGGGCATATCCCGTTTCTCGATGAGCCCGAGGCGATGGAGGCGCTGACGACATGGCTGGACGCAATCCGGAACCGGGTTTGGTCGACCCAAGAGGCTGGCGCGGTCCGTCCCATGCGTGACCCGGACCTGAGCCAGGACCCAGCGGCTACTAATGCGGCAAGATTTCCCGGCAAGGCCCCCTAGGGTCAGGGCATCGGCAATCGGACTGCGCAGGTAAGGCAGTTCTTGGGATGCGACGCCCAAGGTTGGGGGGACGCAGAATCGGTCAAGAAAGCCAACCCGGCAAAGCTTGCAGATCAGGGGCTGACGTTCTGCAGCGTCAAGAATCGACCAGAGCTTTCAGAAGTTTGCCAGTTGTCTGGTCAAACGCCGCAAATGCTCATTGAAACGGGAAGAAGGTGGCAGCCCGTAGGGGAGTCGAACCCCTCTTACCTGGTTGAAAACCAGGTGTCCTAACCGATAGACGAACGGGCCACGCTTTCGGTGCGCGGTGTCTAGAATCTGCGCCCGCCTTGTGCAAGAGGGAAAATGCTCTGGGTCACGCCAAGGCGGCATCGTCCAGCCGCAGCTGGACGCGGGTGCGCCCGTTCCAGTGGTTGAGTTCAAGCTTGCCAGCCAGATGAAAACGGTGATGCCCAGGGTTTTCCAGCGCGGGGCCAAGCGGGCCGTCGAAAGCGCCGAAGGCGATGCAATCGAGCGCCGGGCCGCTTCCATCGCTGACCGTCAGCTTAAGATGACTGTCGCCGAGTCGCCGACCGCTGACCTGGGCATTGGCAAAGGCGAATCTGGGGGCAGGGGCGGCGGCACCGAAGGGACCGGCGTTCTCGATCTCTTCCACAAGGGCGACGGTTGCAGCACCGGTCGCAAGCAAGCTGTCGATTCGCAGCTCTTGCGGCCCGGAGCAGCCAGCGCCCTGCCGGGCCAGAAGGTCGGACAGCCGGTCCATCGCGGGCTGAAGCTGCGCGCGCGTCAGGCTTAGGCCCGCCGCCATCTTGTGCCCGCCGCCCTTCACGATCATCCCTTCCGCCGCAAGCCGCTGGATCGCCGCGCCAAGGTCGATGCCGGGAACCGACCGGGCCGAGCCCTTGCCATCGTCGCCTTCGAAGCCGATCACGACCGAGGGCCGGTTTGCGGCCTCTTTCAGGCGAGCGGCGACGATACCGACGACACCGGGATGCCAGCCATCGGCGGCGGCCCAGACGAGGGGCGCGTCAAGACTGCGCGCCTCGGCCTGGGCCATGGCTTCGAGGCGGACCGCT
>JBGSVS010000053.1:0-3302 GCA_041752895.1 Tabrizicola sp. | reverse complement strand
GGCAGACGTGTTCGACTACATCGAACGGTTCTACAACCCGCTTCGCAGACACTCGACCATCGGCTATCTCAGCCCCGTCGAGTTCGAAAGGAAGGCCGGGTTAGCTTAACTGACTGTCCACGAAACCGGCAGCAGGCCAGTTACCCGGTTTCCTGCGGAACCCAGCATCCTTGCCAAACAGGCGATGGCGGATGTAAGCGGCCAGGCTCTTGTGCCCGCGCTCCTGATCTAGCCTTGCGCGCTCCTCAAAGGTGAAGCGGATGGAGAACGGTGGCTGGCTTGCGTCATCAAGGTTACGAGACGCCGACCTGTCTGCTAGCTTATTGAAGTTATGGGTAAGCTTGACATCGACACACCTCAGACTCTTTGAGTCTAGCTGTGCAAGATGGCGCTCCCACTCCTCAAGGGCGTGGATGAGGGAGTTCAATTGCTCTCCCTCCAGCTGCACCATCCATCCTCTTCATTGCAGATTTGGCCACTGATCGCAGGGGTTTGACGGCATTCATGGTGCCGGAACCGGTGCCGGACGGGCTTGCGCGATGCCTCCAAAATCCAGACCGAACCTCGCCAGATACTTGCGCAGGCGGTCGGCGTCGTTCTGGCTGGTCCGGTCCGCGCGCGAGGCGGCGAAAAGCTGGCGGCCGGCTGCGGACAGGCTGGCGGATTGGCGACACAGCCGGATGACCGAGGCAAGCTGGACCCGGTCGAACAGGTCCAGCGCTTCGGGATCGGGCAGGACTTCGGCCAGAAGGTCGGCATCCGGGTCATCGCCCGCAGACTGCCATTGCGCCCCAAGACGTGCGATCTCGGCTTCGACCATCGCAAGCGTCACCCGGCCGCGCTCTGCCAGAACCGCCATGCGGTGCGCCGAGGCTTCGAGGTCGCGCAGGTTTCCGGGCCAGCGGGACGCCGGGTCGCGGGCAAAGCGCAGGTAGCGGGCAAGTGCGTCGGTGTTGAAGCCGGTCTTGCGGTCCAGTTGGCGTTCGCTTTCCGCGATCTGGTGCAGAAGCAGCGGTTCGATGTCCTCGGGCCGTTCGGCAAGGGGCGGCAGGCGGAACACCCATTTCGACAGGCGGGCGTGCAGGTCGGCGCGCAGGCGGCGTGAGCGGACAAGCGCACCCGGGTCAAGGTTCGCCGAGGCCACAAGGTGGAAACGGGCCGAAACCTCGGCCTCGGACCCCAGGGGACAGTAGCGGCCGGTTTCAAGCACCTGCAGGACGGCGGATTGCGCCTCGGGTGGCAGGTCGTCGATCTGGTCGAGGAACAGCACGCCGCCATCAGCCTCACGCAAGAACCCGGCGCGGTCGATGCCCGTGCCGCTGCGGCGTTGACCCAGAAGCGCGGGCAAGGCGTTGTCCCCCAAAGTGGCGCAGTTCACCTGCACCAAACGCCCCTTCACCCGGCGACGGATCAGCTTCAGCTCGTGCAGACGTGCGGCCAGCGCTGACTTTCCGGTGCCGGGCTGGCCGACCAGAAAGATAGGCGCATCGGTCGTGCCGGCCACAAGGTCCAGCCGTTCGGCCAGCGCCAGCATCGCAGGCGAACGGGTTTCCACGCCGCCCAAGAGAAGTGCGGAATGTTCGCGCCGCGCCACCTCGAACCGGCGTTGCAGGGCGTTGTAGCGGGTGAGGTCTAGGTCGATGACGTCCAGCGTGCCTTGCGGCGCGCCGCCGTCGCGCGGGGGTCCGGTCTGGATCAGGCGCGCAGGGATGTGGCGGCTTTCGGTCAGCAGGAACCAGCAGATCTGCGCCACATGCGTGCCGGTCGTGAGGTGGACGTGATACCTCTCGCGGTCCTCGTCGAAACCGTAGTCGGCGGCAAAGTCGTAAAGCTTGCCGTAAACCTCCTGAAAGTCCCAAGGGTCGGCCATGTTCAGGTTGACCAGCCGGACCTCGGTTTCCGGCGAAACGCGCCCGATGGCGGCGGCAACGGTACAGGCGAGGTGATAGTGACGGTTGTCGTGGATCAGCTCCAGCCGGTCGACCGGGAAATCGGGGTGCTGGCAGAGCTGGATCGAAGGGCGCCATTCGCGCCGTTTGCCCATGTCGAGCTGGGTGCCGAGGAAGCCGATGACGACGTTGCGCACAGGGTTTATCCGATCTGATAAACTACGATCTTACAGTATCGTTATGTGCTTCGGCAAGACACCTATTTCTGCGGGTTTTCTTCTCAAAATCATACACTTGCCCGGAAACAGCAAAGTTCTTCCGACACCCCGCGTTTTCAGCCAAAAAGGCCTGGCGAAACAGAAGGAAGACGATCATGGCAAACAAGTCCGTGTTTGCATCGGTGGTGGGGCGGTTGCTGCCGAAGGCAACCGCCCAGACCGCCCACGGGACCAAGGCCTATGCCTACGGGGCCGAGCACAAGCTGGCGCAGCTGGCGATGACCGGGACCATCGGCGGCGGGTTCTACCAGGATGCCGAAGCTGAAGTGACCGCGCTGGTCGCCGCAGCCGAGGCGGTGGAGCCGCTGTTCCTGGCGAAAGCCGCCGTCCATGTCCGGGCCAAGGGCCACATGAAGGACACTCCGGCGCTGCTTCTGGCG
Source organism: Tabrizicola sp. (assembly GCA_041752895.1). Taxonomy (GTDB): domain Bacteria; phylum Pseudomonadota; class Alphaproteobacteria; order Rhodobacterales; family Rhodobacteraceae; genus Tabrizicola. The sequence continues at coordinate 755 of JBGSVS010000053.1, read as the reverse complement.
GTGCTGGCCAGCCGCGACCCGGCGCATTTTGCGCTTGCGTTCCCGCAGGTCGTGACCTCGGGGCGTGTGCTGCGGACCTTCGTGCAGATCCTGCGGTCGGGGCGGGTGGGGCGTAGATCGCTCGGCTCGCGGCCGAAGGCGATGGTGCAGGGCTGGCTGAACGGGGCGTCGGATGCGCAGCTGATGGCGGCGATGGTCGGGAACGACCCGTCGCTGGCGGATGTGATCCGGATGGTCCACCCCAAGCCGGAAACGGCAGCGCGGGCGGCGTTCTATGCCTGGGCGATCGGGAAACCGGCCGATGCGGCAGCCTTGCCGCAAGTGGTGCAGGACCTGATGGCCTTCCGTGCGGGCACTTCGGTGGCCGTTCCGGACGTGCCGTTCCAGATGCTGTCCGACCTGACCCTGACGCCCGACCAATGGGCCGAAGTGGCCCGGCGCGGATCGTGGCAGATGCTGCGGCAGGGGCTGAACATGCTGGACCGCAAGGGGGCCTTCACGGTGCCCGGAACGGTCGACCATGTGGCGCAAGTCCTGCGTGACCCCGGCCGCATCAAGGCGGCCAAGGCGATGCCCTACCAGCTTCTGGCGACCCTGCGGGCGCTGGGGGCCGGGGTGGACCTGCGGCTTCGAGATGCGCTGCACGACGCGATGGAGGCTTCGGTCGCCAACGTGCCGGTGCTGAAAGGGTCGGTCGCGGTCTGCCCGGACGTGTCCGGGTCGATGTCCTCGCCCGTCACGGGCTTCCGCAAGGG
>JBGSVS010000052.1:0-2335 GCA_041752895.1 Tabrizicola sp. | reverse complement strand
CGGCGCGCCGGGAAGCTCTTCCTCGGACACGCGCGAGCGCGCGAGTTTGGGTGCGGGCTTTGCCGCTGACGCCCTAGCGACCGGCGCGCGTGGTTCCACCTGCGCGATGCCGACGGCAAATTCCAGACGGTCGACCGGCTCTCCCGCGTTTGTCAGCTGCGAGCGGATGTGGTCGCCGTAATTGCGCTGCACCCAATCGCCGAAAAAGATCGTGGGGACTTCGAACCGGGCCACGCCGTTCTTCAGGTGCGACAGCCGCAGCGGCTCGATCCAGGTCGTATAGTTGTGCTGTCCGACCCTTTTGATCAGCTCTTCCCGAACCTGCCCCCAGGTTTCATTCGTCATTCGTCAACCTGCCAATATCCCCGGGTCGGTGGCATAAGGCCCCGATCCTGCCCTGTTTCTTTCGATGGCGAGCCACATCGACCAAGCTATCGGCTCCGCCAGTCGGGCGGGCAGAGCCATCGGCTTGTCAGTGGGACAGAACAACGCGCAACAGAACCGCCGGACCCCCGACAGCCTTGTCGCGCCTGAAAGGATGGCTTGGCTGCCACCTTCAATCATTTGATCGCAAACGGAAAACTCGGATTTTGCAGCGTCTTGAACGCCGGTTCCGTGCAGCAGCTTTCCCTTTGCGATCTGTTCATGTCCCCCAGGACGAAGTGAATCGCAGGGTCACGCTAGCAAGCCCGCCGCAGGCTCTGCAACCGAACAACACGCTTGACAGAGATTCCCGAAAACCGAATCCGAAGGCTCTGGCAAATCGGCAACGCAGCGCCGGAAACGCGCAGCCGGAAGGCGCAAGAACGCCGAGGGGCGCAACCCCTGCGGGCGCGCCCTTGTGCAATCCGCTTGTTCCGGATTCGGTCCGATCAGGCCTTCACGACAGCCTTCACGCGCGAGGCGAGGCGCGACATCTTGCGGGCCACGGTGTTCTTGTGCAGCACGCCCTTGGTCACGCCACGGGCCAGTTCCGGCTGGGCGGCCTTCAGCGCGGCCTGCGCGGCATCGGAGTTGCCCGAGGCGATGGCCTCTTCGACCTTGCGCAGGAAAGTGCGGATGCGCGAGCGGCGCGCCTTGTTGACGGCATAGCGGGCGTCGGCCTGACGGGCGCGCTTCTTGGACTGGGCGGTATTTGCCATGGGTGGCTTCCTTGCGGTCTTTCGGTTTCAATTCGGTCGCACGAAAGACCAGAAGGCCCCGTCCCCGAAGGACGGATCTGATTCTTGCCTAAGCGGGCCCACGCGCATGTGGCGCTGCCTATAGGGGATAAGTTTCCGAATGAAAAGCCCCTGCCGCCGCGAACCTAGCGGTCGCGGAACTGCGGCTGGCGCTTTTCCAGGAAGGCGGCCATGCCTTCCTTCTGGTCCTCGGTCGCGAACATGGCCTGGAACATGCGGCGTTCGAAGATCAGCCCCTCGGCAAGCGAGCCTTCCTGCGCCCGGCTCACGCATTCCTTGACCACCATCGCGGTCACGGTGGATTTCTCGACGATCTTCTGCGCCGCCTTCATCACCTCTTCCATGAGGTTCTTGGCCGGAACCACGCGGCTGACCAGACCGCAGCGCTCGGCCTCGGCCGCGTCCATGAAGCGCCCGGTCAGGTGCATGTCCATCGACTTCGACTTGCCCACCGCGCGCGTAAGCCGCTGGGTGCCCCCCATACCCGCCACGATGCCAAGGTTGATCTCGGGCTGGCCGAACTTGGCGGTATCGGCGGCGATGATGAAATCGGCCAGCATCGCCAACTCGCAACCGCCGCCAAGGCAGTAGCCCGAGACGGCGGCGATGATCGGCTTGCGCGCCCTTGAAATCGTCTGCGCCTCGGGGCCGAAGAGATCGTCGAAAAGGGCGTCGATGAACGATTTCTCGGCCATCTCTTTCACGTCCGCCCCGGCGGCAAAGGCCTTTTCCGACCCGGTGATGACGATGCAGCGGACCTTGTCATTGGCTTCCGCCGCCGTCACCGCTGCCGCAAGCTCGCGCATCAGGGTGGAGTTCAGGGCGTTCATGGCGTCGGGGCGGTTCAACCGGATCAGGGAGACATAGTCTTCGGTCTCGACGATCAGCGTTTCATAGGCCATGGCGGCCTCCCTGTTGGCAGTCGCCGTGACTCCTAGCACCAAACGGCGCGGTGGCAAGTCACCTCTGGCAGGTGGGGCACCAGAAGGACGAACGGCCGGATTGCACCGTGCGGATGATCGTGCCTTGGCAACCGGGGGTCTCGCAGGGGTCGCCCTCGCGGTCATAGACTTGAAAATGCTTGGAAAAATAGCCAAGTTCTCCATTGGCCTGCCGGAAGTCGCGAAGGGAGGAACCGCCCGCCTCGATCGCTT
>JBGSVS010000051.1:0-7460 GCA_041752895.1 Tabrizicola sp. | reverse complement strand
GCCTTGCAGGCGTCGCAGCCCTGCCCGCCGCCGATGCCGCCGGGGGCTTCCTGACCGGCCTCGGCTTCAACGGCATGGGTTGGCTCTGGCCCTTTGCCTTGCCCCCCCTCGCCGCTATCGTGGCCTTCCTCGCCACCCGCCGCGCCGCCTTCCAGAAACTGAGAGAGCTGACATGACCCCGATCCGCTGGCTCCTCTCGCTCGTCTTCATCATCCAGATGTATCTGGCGATGGCCGTCCTTGCGCTCGTCTTTGCACCCTGGGCGCTCTTCTCGCGGCGTGGGGCCTATGCGGCCATGCACACCTATTGCGCCTGGGTGATCCTGACCGCCCGCATCCTGTGCGGCCTCAAGTCCGAAGTGCGGGGCACGCCACCGACCGGCGAGTGCATCATCGCGGCCAAGCATCAAAGCTTTCTCGACATCATCCTGATCTTCCACGCCGTCCCGGCGGGCAAGTTCATCATGAAACGGGAACTGATGTATGCCCCGTTCCTCGGCCAATATGCGCTGAAGATCGGCTGCGTCCCGGTGAACCGGGGCAAGCGCGGCGCGGCGATCACCAAGATGAAGGCCGATGTCGCCAAAGGCGCGGCGGAACCCGGCCAGCTGATCATCTACCCGCAAGGCACCCGCGTCGCCCCCGGCGCGACCAAACCCTACAAGGTCGGCACCGGCCTGCTTTATGAACAACTCGCGCAACCTTGTGTTCCTGTCGCGGCCAACGTCGGCGTCTTCTGGCCCAAGCGCGGCATCCTGCGCAAACCGGGGCTCGCCGTGGTCGAGTTCCTCGCCCCGATCGCCCCAGGCCTGCCGGTGGCCGAGTTCATGGTGAAACTTGAATCCGAAGTCGAAACCAACTCCAACCGCCTGATGCGCGATGCCGGGTTCCAACCCTGATGGGTACCCTGGCCGAGACCATCTACCACCTTCTCGACGCCCTCGCGCCCCTGCCGCTTTCTGCCCGCAAGATGTTCGGCGAATACGCCCTCTACCTCGACGGCAAGGTGGTGGCCCTCGTCTGCGACGACCAGCTCTTCCTGAAGCCCACCCCCGGCGCACAGGCCGCCCTGCCCGATTGCCCGACCGGCCCCCCCTACCCCGGTGCGAAGCTTCATCTTCTTGTGACTGACGCGCTGGACGATCCCGAACCGATCCTTGCGGCCCTCAAAGCCATCGCCGCCGACTTGCCCGCTCCAAAACCGAAGAAGCCGAAAACTTAACTCAAATTGTCCTGCCCTTTCGGAAATACTCCACGGGAGGTCCGGAGGGTGTGAAACCCTCCGGGGCCGGCCAAAGGCACAACTGAGATGACTTGGATCACCACACTCGACGACCTCCACGCCCACTACGGCCAACCAGCCGAAGCCGCGACCGTCAAGGTCACACCACACCTTACCCCGGCCTACCGAGCCTGGATCGACCGGTCACGCTTTTGCATCCTGACGACAGTGGGCCCGGAAGGCACCGACGGCTCACCGCGTGGTGACGAAGGTCCCGTCGCCACCGTCCTCGACCTGCAGACCCTCGCGCTGCCCGACTGGCACGGCAACAACCGCATCGACAGCCTGCGCAACATCGTCCGTGACCCCCGCGTCAGCCTGATGTTCCTGATCGCCGGAGCCAACAACGCGCTTCGCATCAACGGTGCCGCAAGGCTCACCGCCGACCCCGCCCTTCGCGCCCGGTTCGAAAAAGGCGGCAAAGAGCCCCGCACCGTCATCGTGATCCGCATTGCCGAGGTCTACTCGCAATGTGCCCGCGCCCTGATCCGCTCGGCGCTCTGGACCGCAGGCGACCAGTCGCAGGGCCTGCCATCCGTCGGCGACATGCTGCGCGAGATCACGGAAGGCCGGATCGACGGGGCAGCCTACGACGCCGACTGGCCGGGACGTGCTTCAAAGACGATGTGGTGACCACGCAAGGCCACGGTCCGTCAGCGCAAGCCGCGTTCGCCGACCGACACCAGTAGGTCCACCTTTCGCATGACCTCACTCAGCACGCGCGCGGGGACATCACGCAGGCGCACGGCAGGACCCTCCAGCCACAGCGACCCTGCAGCACCCTGGTCCTCGCTGCCCGGATAAACCTGGACTCCGGCGTCGAATTTGAAGTGCAGGCCACCAAGCCTCAGATGCAGGTCCGAGAAGTACCCCGAGCGCCATCCCGCGGTTCGCGCCAACCCGACAAGTTGTCTGGCGCTGACGTCACGGTCCGCAAACTGCTTCACCTCCAGGCCCGCCAGTTCGCTCTCGTCCGGGTGATAGACCTCGCGCCCGGCCTGAACGAAGGGCTGGCTTATGCCGTCACGCTGAAGCTTGCTGCGCCAGGCCTGCGCAAGATCGGCAGGCGTCTCGGCCGGATGCCACAGGCGAACCAGATCGGTGTCGCCGATAGCGTGCACCACCCCGGCAAGATCGACCCATCCACTCCGTTCCGAGGGCAAGGCGGTAAAAGCCGCGCGACCCGCAGGGGAAACCTCCCAGACCAGCGCCTTTGCCAGCGCCCAACCCTCCTTCCGGTCCGGCCCCAGCCGCCTTGCCCATTCGACCGCCGGGATCGGCTCGGTCACGGCCAGAAGACCCTCGATCGCGGCGGCGAACGGCTTCAGCATGTCCTTCGGCACCGGAACCGCTGGATCCAGCGCCAAAAGCCGGTCCGGCTGGGCGGCCAGCGCTGTTCGCGCCGATTTCCGCGCCCGCTCCAGCTTCTTGACCACCCCAGCATGGCGGCAGCCCTTTGCCACCGCATCCAGCGCGCGTAACGCTTCGGGCCTAGGCTCGGTGACAGCAGCGTTGGCAAAGCGAATGGTCAGCGACTGCGAAGGCATCGACTTCGCCTTCGGGTCCGGCGCGACCGAGGCCATCTGCCAGACCTCGCCCAACCGGTCCAGGCACCAGCCTTCGCCCCGCATGAGGCCCCAAAGAACCGCCCGTTCAATGACGTCGCAATCGCTGAGAACATAGGCGCCATCGCTGACATAGGGCACCCGCCCCTCGGCAATCGCACGCAGCCGCTCTTCCGTCCGGACGAACACACTGCGCGCGAAGTCGCCATAGCCGGGCAATCTGTCCAGACAGCGCATCCGCTGGGCGTGCCGGTCATCCGGGTCCGCTGCAAGATCGACGTCGCATTCCTGCGTCACCCACTCGCGCAGCAGGAACGGGTGCAAGGCCCGCAGAAAATCCCACTCCGCCCGCACAAGCTCGGCCCTCGTGTCCGCAAGGAGTTCGTTGATCGACCGCTGGATCAGATCCGGGTCACCCGCCAGACTGGCAGCGACGACGGCCTTCGCCTTCCACGTCGCCTTGCCACCCTCGGCAAGCGGGGCCAGTTGGCGCAGTCCGGAAAGGGTTTCTGGCGTCGGCAGGTCGGTCATCCGACCGATCAGTTGCCAAAGGCAATCGCCAATCCGATGGCTTGTTGCCGTTTCCGGGGTCTCGCCCGCAATTGTCAGGGGTGCCGGAACCCCGAGAGTGGACTTGCAGGCAAGCAGAACCTCGACAGAAAGGTCGAACACCTCCGGGCTAAGGGCGGCGATGGGTCGGGCGTTCCGACCGCTGCCACCAAGGGATTGCAGGCGCCGGTCGCGGTCGAACATCGCCGACAGCAGGATACCAAGCTCCTTCGGCGTAAGCCTTGCAAGCAAAGCCCCGATGTCCTGAGGGTCAGCAGCCAGCGGCGCGCGCCCCGCCAGCATGGCCACAAGTTCCCGCACCAGCTCATCTGCCAACGGAGTTCATCCCTTCGTGACGCACAATCGCGAAACTCAGCTTAGCGGGCAGTCCGAAACCTCAAGGTCCAGCGCCAGCGTCGCGGTTGGCCCGTAGTCCAGCCCCGAAACGTTGATGTAAAGCGCGCCCGACTCGGCCCAGATTTCCGTCACCTTCATCGTGGTCCCCGCCGGGTCGATGGCCACCGTCTCGAACAAGGCGCACTCCGTCTCGAACCGCAGGACATAGCCGTTGAACCGGGCCTGATAGAACTGACCGGCGCCCGCGGGGTAACTCAGCTCGATCCGCGTCGGCCCGATCTCGACTTCGACCGGCACCACGTCAAGGCCCCCGGTGAACCCCTCGGGCCCTAGCCCGAACTCGACGCCCTCTCCCACCATCACCGTCCGGCCCTTGGCAACCAGAAGCGGGTTCTCGAAATCGTCCCAGGTCTCGACCGTGAAGGTCACCAGCCGCCCTTCCAGCGTCCCGCCTGCGACCGGGGTCGCAAGAGCCGCCGCAAGAAGAACTCCCCGGATCATGCGAATTTCAGCGCGGCGATCCCGGCAAGGATGAGAAGCACCCCCATCACCCGCATCAGGCTCACCGGCTCATTGAACAGGAACACCGCCGCGATGGCAGTCCCGACGGCCCCGATCCCGACCCAGACCGCATAGGCCGTCCCGACCGGCAAGGACTTCATCGCCACCGACAGCAGGTAAAACGACCCCAGCGCCAGCACGATGGTGACTACGGAAGGCACCAGCTTGGTGAAGCCTTCAGAATACTTCAGGCCCAGCGCCCAGCCGGTTTCCATCAGGCCCGCGATGGCGACGATGGCCCAAGGGTTCAAGCGGCAAGCCCTTTCGAGCCCATGTCGAGGAACTTCTGCCGCCGGTCCTTGATCAGCGCCTCGGGCTTCTTGCCGTTAAGCTCGCCCAGCATCGCCTCGATCGCCTTGCCAACCGCATCGATCGCTTCCTTCGGCGCGCGCTGCGCCCCGCCCAGCGGTTCCTTCACGATCCGGTCGATGATCCCCAGCTTCTGCAGGTCCTGCGCCGTCAGCCGCAAGGCCTCGGCCGCCTCACGCATCTTTTCGGCGTCCTTCCACAAGATACTGGCGCAGCCCTCGGGCGAGATGACCGAGTAGATCGAATGTTCCAGCATCGCGACCCGGTTCGCCGTGGCAAAGGCCACCGCGCCGCCGGACCCGCCCTCGCCGATCACGACGGATATCAGCGGCACGCCGACCCCCAGACATTTCTCGGTCGACCGCGCGATGGCTTCGGCCTGACCGCGTTCCTCGGCGCCCTTGCCGGGATAGGCCCCGGCCGTGTCGATCAGCGTGATCAACGGGATGCGGAACCGGTCGGCAAGGTCCATCAGCCGGATCGCCTTGCGATAGCCCTCAGGCCGCGCCATGCCGAAGTTGCGCTGGATGCGCGACTTGGTGTCGTTGCCCTTTTCGTGGCCGATCACCATCACCGGCTGGTCGTTGAACCGCGCCAGACCCCCGATCACCGCATGGTCGTCAGCAAAGGCGCGGTCGCCCGCAAGCGAGGTGAATTCGGTGAAAAGCTGGTCCACATAGTCCAGGCAATGCGGCCGGTCCGGGTGCCGTGCGACAAGGCACTTCTGCCAGGGCGTCAGGGTCTTGTAGAGATCGCGCAGCGCCTGATCCGCCTTGCGGTCCAGCGCCTCTGCCTCTTTCGTCATGTCCACGCCACCGCCGGTCTTTGCCATGGCGCGAAGCTCTTCGGCCTTGCCTTCGATATCGGCGAGCGGCTTTTCGAATTCGAGATATTGCATGGCGATGACCTCCGGGACCGTCCTTATATGCCCGCGGGGAAGGCCTGATGCAACTCGGCAAGATTTGTGCGGCAAGGACGTGCAAACCTGACTTGGCGAAAGGAACAGCGACATGACGAATGCAAACGAAAAGCGGCTGTTGCGCGTCCTTGACTACATCCACGACAATCCCAACGGGGACCTGTCACTGGATGCGCTCTCGGACGTCGCGGCGATGAGCCGGTTCCACTGGCACCGGGTCTTCCGCGCCATGACCGGCGAGACGCTGGCTCAGGCCGTCCGCCGGATCAGGATGCAGCGGGCCTCTTACCTGCTGGTGATGACCGATCAGCCGCTTGTCACCATCGCCGCCGCGGTCGGGATGGACAGCCTGCCCAGCTTCACCCGCTGCTTTTCCGATGCCTTCCTCATGTCGCTTTCAGCCTTTCGCAAGCGGGGCGAGTTGCGCCCCTTTGCCCGCATCCCAACCCCAAGGAGACCCCCGATGTATCCCGTCACCATCCGCAGCGAATCCCCGATCCGCCTGGCCGCCCTGCCGCACAAAGGTGCCTATTTCGAGATCTCCCGCGCCTTCCAGAAGCTGTCGGCCGTCATGGTCAGCCGCGACCTTTTTCGCAACGCCGGCCGGATGATCGCCGTCTTCTACAACGACCCGCAGTCCACGCCCGAGCCCGACCTTCGCAGCCATGCCGGGTTCGAGATCGCCGGGGCCTCCGACCTTTCCCCGCCGCTGGAAGAGGTCACCCTCCCCGCCGGGCGTCAGGCGGTCCTGACCTACAAGGGCCCCTACGCCGGCCTTCCCGCCGCCTATGACGAACTGTTCGGCGTCTGGCTGCCCGCCTCGGGCGAAGAACCCGCCGACACGCCGTCGTTCGAGGTCTACCTCAACTCGCCGATGGACACAGCGCCCGAGGACCTGGTGACCGAACTGCACCTGCCCTTGAAGGGCTAGCGGCTCGCCTCGTGCTCCAGCCGCTGGCGCGCAATCCGCTCGTGCTTTTCGGCGCGCATATGGTCGTGGTAGGCCTGCTCGACATAGTCCATGTGGGCGGCCACCGCCGCCCGCGCTGCATCAGCGTCGCGCAACTGGATCGCCGCGTTGATCGCCCGGTGCTGGTCCAGAAGCTGGTCCCGGGTCATCCGGTTCTTGAACATCATCTGCCGATTGTAGAACACGCCCTGCCGCAACAGGTCGAACATCGACCGCAGCATGTGCAACATGATGACGTTGTGGCTTGCCTCGATGATCGACATGTGGAACTCGGCATCCAGCTGCGCCTCGTCCGCAGGGTCACGCTTTTGGTGCGCGACTTCCATCTTGGCATAGATCGTATCGATCAGCTTGAGGTCGGTCTCGGTGCCAAAGGTCGCCGCCCGTTCCGACGCCAGCCCCTCGATGTCGCGGCGAAAGCCGATATAGTCGAACACCGCCTCGTCATGTGTGGCGAAGAGATCGACCAGCGCGGGAGAGAAGGCCGACCCCAGCACATCGGCCACAAAGATGCCCGACCCGGCATAGCTGACCAGAAGCCCCCGTTCCGCTAGATCGCCAATGGCGTCGCGCAGCGACGGGCGCGAGACGCCCAGCTTTTCCGCCAGGTCCCTCTCGGACGGCAGCCGTTCGCCCGGCCGCAGGATGCCGCGCAGGATCAGCTGTTCGATCTGCCGCACGACAGCTCCGGACAGCTTTTCAGGGGCAACTTTCTGGAACGGCATGGCGGGGTCTGACCGGTGATTGCGGTGATTGGTCCAGAAATATGACCGATTCCCGCAGATCACAAATGAAAAAGGGGCCGAGAGTGCCCGGCCCCTTGAAGGAATGCCCGTCAGGCAGGCGTCGGATCAGCGCGACGGCTCAGCGAGTCGGGCGGATGATGATTTCCACCCGACGGTTCTGCGCGCGGCCCTCGGGCGTCAGGTTCGACGCGACGGGCTGATCC
>JBGSVS010000050.1:0-24160 GCA_041752895.1 Tabrizicola sp. | reverse complement strand
CCGGTTCCCGCCGCGGATGGCACCCCCGCCTACATCGCCTATCCCGCCCAGGCGCTCTCCGCCCTCGCCCGCGCGGGGGCCGACATCGTGTTGTCGGGGCACACCCACATGCCGCACACCGGCTTTGCCGAAACCGCCGCCGGGGTCCTGTTCCTGCAGGTCGGAACCGCGATCTCGACCCGGCTAAAAACGGGCACCAACGACGTGGCTTTGGTCACTTTGGGGGCGGGTCAGGTCACGGTCGAAAGCTGGCTTTCCCCGACTGGCTCGGCCGATTTTGCCCCCGGGCCGACCCTGACCTATGCCCGGCCAGGGGCGGTTTGGCAAAAGTTGCCAAATCCTTAACGTCCTCGAGCAACCTGTTGATTACAAAAGATATCTCGGTTTTGTCCACCGTGGACATCAATACCAGGCGTCGACCACTTCGGCCTTCTTCCGCCCCACATAGTCATGCAGCGCCTCCCTGACCCCTTCATCCAAGGGGGGCGCTTCATACTCTGCCAGCCGCTTCTTCCACAGCTTGTTGGCCCGGGTGGCAGCGTCGGAAGACCCCGCCGCCTCCCACTTCTCGAAGGGCTCGTTGTCGGACAACTCGCTGTCCCAGAACGCCGTCTCATAGTGCCGCATCGTGTGGCTGCAGCCGAAGAAATGGTTCCCCGGCCCGACCTCGGCGAAGGCATCGACGGCCAGCTGATCGTCGTCGATCCTGATCCCGTCCAGATAGGCATGCAGGGCCCCGCACAGGTCGGCGTCCATCATGAACTTCTCGTAGGACATCGACAGAAGCCCATCGAGGAACCCCGCCGAATGCAGGATGAAGTTGGCCCCGCAATGGACGGCGGCCAGCATCGACATCGTCCCCTCCATCATCGCCTGCCCGTCCGGCAGCTTGGAGGTGGTGAAGTTCCCCGAACAGCGCAGCGGCAGGTTCAGACGCCGGGCCAGCTGACCGATGACCTGCGACCCGATGGCCGGTTCCGGCGTCCCGAACGTGGGTGACCCCGACCGCAGCGACATCGACGACAGGAAGTTCCCGAAGATGACCGGAGCCCCCTTCCGCTCCAGCTGGGTCAGCGCGCAACCCGCCATCGTCTCGGCCAAGGACTGCACGATCCCGCCCGCGTTCGTCACCGGCCCCATCGCCCCGCCCAGAATGAAGGGCACGATCACCGCCGCCTGATTGGCCCGCGCATAGGCCCGCAAGGACCGGGTCATCGTCCCGTCCCAGACCAGCGGAGAGTTCACGTTGACATTCCCCAGGATCACGCAGTTCTGGTCGACAAAATCCGCCCCGAACAGCACCCTCGCCATCTCGATGCTGTCTTCCGACCGCTCCTCCGCCGTCACCGACCCCATGAAGGGCCGATCCGACAGCTCGATATGGGCCAGAACCATATCAAGGTGCCGCTTGTTCACCGCCACATCCGTCGGCTCGCAGATCGTCCCGCCGGAGTGGTGGAAGTTCGGGGAAGACTGCGCCAGCTTGATGAAATTGCGGAAATCCTCGATCGTGCCAAAGCGGCGGCCATGGTCGAGGTCCATCACGAAGGGGCTGCCGTAGGCCGGAGAAAACACGACGTTCTTTCCCCCGATCCGCACAGAATTCGCCGGGTTGCGAGCGTGTTGAGTGAAGACCGGCGGTGCGGATTTCAGGATCTCGCGCAGCATCCCCGGTTCGAACTTGACCAGCAACCCGTCGACCTTGGCCCCCGCCCGCTTCCAGTGGTCCAGCGCCACCGGATCGTCGCGAAACTCAATCCCGGTCTCGGCAAGCACCCGGTCAGCGGCAGCTTCGATCCGAAGCAGGTTTTCCTCTGACAGCACGTCGTAGGTCGGGATGTTGCGGACAATGTAGGGCCGGCCCATCCCGCCACCCTTCTGCGCCCGCTCCGCCTGCCGCGCCTGTCGCCCCGACCTGACCCTGACCTCGCCCATCGCCGCCCCTCCGAAACTCGACAGTAGTGTCAGGTTTGTCGCTTTCCGGCGACGGGTCTGGTCAAACTGCGACCCCTGAAGGTCAGGAATCGCCGGATCGGGTTCAGGTCACGACATCCGGCGCGTCCCGCCCGGTATGCGCCGCGATCCCGGCAAGCGCATGCGCCGCGCGGATGACAGGGGCCAAGGCGTCCTGCGCGTCATGATCAAGGCCCCCCGGACCGGCCGCATAACGCTCAAGATACACACGCAGCGTGGCCCCTTCGGTCCCCGTGCCCGACAGCCGGTAGACGATCCGGCTGCCGTCCTTGAACAGCACGCGCACCCCCTGCTTTGTGCTGACCGAGCCGTCGACCGGGTCGGTGTAGGCAAAATCATCGGCGGCCTCGACCACCATTCCTTCGACCTGCCGTCCCGGCAGTCCCGCCAAGGACCTGCGCAAGGCCGCAAACATCGCATCGGCCTTGTCCGTCGCAATCGCCTCGAAATCGTGGCGGCTGTAGTAGTTGCGGCCATACTTCGCCCAATGTTCGCGCAGGATGTCGGCCACCGACTGCTTCCTGACCGCAAGGATGTTCAGCCACAGCAGCACCGCCCAAAGCCCGTCCTTTTCGCGGACATGGTCGGACCCGGTGCCAAAGCTTTCCTCGCCGCAGATCGTCGCGCGTCCGGCATCGAGAAGGTTGCCGAAGAACTTCCACCCGGTCGGAGTCTCATACTTCCCGATCCCCAACGCATCCGCCACCCGATCCGCCGCCGCCGACGTCGGCATCGACCGCGCCACGCCCTTCAGCCCCTTGGCATAACCGGGGGCCAGATGTGCATTCGCCGCCAGCACAGCAAGGCTGTCGGACGGCGAGACATAGATGCCGCGACCGACCACCATGTTGCGGTCCCCGTCCCCGTCGCTCGCCGCGCCAAAGTCCGGGGCCGCGTCCGAGAACATCTCGTCCATCAAGGCCTTGGCCCAGGTCGGATTCGGATCGGGGTGCATTCCCCCAAAGTCTGGCAGAGGCGTGGCGTTCACGCAGGTGCCCGTTGGCGCGCTCAGTCGGTTTTCAAGGATTTCAACGGCATAGGGACCAGTCACGGCGCACATGGAATCCATCCGCATCCGGAAGCCGCCCGCGAACATCGCGCGGATCGCGGGGAAATCGAACAACGTCTCCATCAGCGCGGCGTAGTCGGTCACGGGGTCAACCACATCGACCACCATCGCGCCCAGCTCGTGCCGCCCCACGCGCCCCAGATCAACGTCCTGAGCCTCCAGCACCTTGTATTCGGTGATCTCGGTCGTCCGCTGGTACATCGCCTCGGTCACACCCTCGGGCGCGGGGCCGCCATTCGGCATGTTGAACTTGACGCCGAAATCCTCATTCGGGCCGCCGGGGTTGTGGCTGGCGGACATGATGATCCCGCCATCGGTTTTGTTCAGCCTTATCAAATGACTGGCGGCCGGAGTTGACAGGATCGCCCCCTGCCCGACGATGACCCGGGCCGCGCCATTGGCCGCTGCCATCCGCAAGATCACCTGCGCCGCACGGTCGTTGAAATAGCGACCATCCCCGCCCAGAACGAAGGTCTTTCCACCCGCGCCAACCACGTCGAAAATCGACTGGACGAAATTCTCCAGATAGTGCCGCCCCATGAAGACCGGGGTCTTCTTGCGCAAACCGGAGGTCCCCGGCTTTTGCCCCACGATGGGTTGCGTGGCGACTGTGGTGATCTGGGTCATGGTCTTCCTCCCTTGCCGGTCAGGGACCGGAACAGCAGAACGGATTGCGCAGGCGTCTGGGTCAGGTCCGAGGCCTTGCCCGAGGGCACAAGCCCGGGCCGAGTGGTGTCAAGCAAAAGCTCCCACCCCGGCGCTGTATCGGGCAGGTGCAGTCCCGCCGCTATGCCGGTGTTAAAGACGGCAAAGACCGTCTCGGGGTTCGGATCGCCGCCCTCGGCCTGCATGCGCATCTCGACACAAAGGCAACGGAAGGCGGGGTCGTGCCATTCCTCGGACTGCGGCACCGTCCCGTCCGCTCGCCGCCATATCACGTCCGGAAGCCCGTCGGACTGGCGTTGGCGCGCATGCAGAAACCGCCGCTGCCGCAGGACCGGCAGGTCGCGCCGCAAGGCCGCCAGCCGCTCGACGAACTCCATCAGATCGGCATCGCCGCGCATCCAGTCGATCCACGAGGTCTCGTTGTCCTGGGCATAGGCGTTGTTGTTGCCGCCTTGGGTATGGCCGATCTCGTCGCCGGCAAGCAGCATCGGCACGCCCTGGGACAGCATCAGCGTCGCCAGAAGGTTCCGCTTTCGCAAGGCCCGTGCGGCCAGCACCTTCAAGTCCTTCGTCGGCCCCTCGACCCCAAGGTTGTCCGAGTGGTTCTCGTGGTGGCCGTCGCGGTTGTCCTCGCCATTAGCGAAGTTGCGCTTGATCGTGTAGCTGACCAGGTCATGCAGCGTGAAGCCATCATGGCTGGTGATGAAGTTGACCGAGGACGTCGCCGCCCGCCCGGAATGGTCGAACCGTTCGGCACTGCCCAGAATCCGCGCGGCCAGGTCGCGCGTCATCCCCGCGTCGCCCTTCCAGAACCGCCGCACCCCGTCGCGGTACTTGTCGTTCCATTCGTGGAACGGGTGCGGATAGGCCCCCAGCTGATACCCGCCCGGGCCAAGATCCCAAGGCTCGGCGATCAGCTTCACGCGCGACAGGACCGGGTCCTGCCGGATCGCGTCGAAGAAACCGCCGTTCGGATCAAAGCCATGCGCCTCGCGCCCCAACGCCGTCGCAAGGTCGAAGCGGAAGCCGTCGACATGGGCCGCCTCGACCCAGTAGCGCAAGCTGTCCATCACCATGCGCAGGACCATCGGATGCGTCAGGTTCAGCGTGTTCCCCGTCCCCGCATCATTCACATAATGCCGCCCGCCGCCCGCCAGCCGGTAATAGCTGGCGTTGTCGAGGCCGCGGAACGACAGCGTCGGCCCCCATTCGTCGCCCTCGGCAGTGTGGTTGTAGACGACATCCAGAATAACCTCGATCCCGGCCGCATGAAAGCGGCGGACCATGGTCTGGAACTCCCACAGCGCGCCCTGGCTCATGTAGCGGGCCTCGGGCGCGAAGAAGCACAGGGTGTTGTAGCCCCAGTGGTTCCGCAGGCCCTTTGCGACCAGGAAGCGGTCATCGATATAGGCCTGAACCGGCAAAAGCTCGATCGCGGTGACGCCCAGCTTGTGCAGATGCTCGATCACCGGGTCCGACGACAGGCCAAGGTAGGTGCCCCGGAGACCCTTCTCGACGCCCGGATGCAGCGCCGTCATCGACTTGACATGCGCCTCGTAGATCAGCGTCTCGATGCGCGGCGTGCTTGGCGCCTGGTCGTTGCCCCAGGTGAAGGAGCTGTCGGTCACCACTGCCTTCGGCACCGCAAATGCACTGTCGCGGGTGTCAAAGCTAAGATCACCGCGCGGGCTGCCGATCTTGTAGCCCATCACCGCATCCGACCACTTCAGCCGACCCTCCAGCGCGCGGGCGTAAGGGTCCAGAAGCAGCTTGTGCGGATTGAAGCGGTGTCCCTGTTCCGGGGCATAGGGACCATAGGCGCGAAAGCCGTAGACCGTGCCGACCGTAAGCCCGCCGACATGGATGTGCCAGATATCGCCGTCGCGTTCGATGATCGGCAGGCGCGCCATTTCCTTGCGCCCGTCCGGCGTGAAAAGGCAAAGCTCGATCCGTTCGGCATGGGCTGAAAAGACCGCGAAGTTCACCCCGTCGCCGGTAAGGGACGCCCCCATCGGCCAGGGCCGTCCGGGGCCGGTCGCATGACCCGAAAGCCGCGCGGGCAGCGAAACACTCTGCGGTGTCACGCGACAAGCCTTTCGTAGAGGCCCGCATAGGCGGCGGCCGAGGCTTCCCAGCCCACCGGCTGCGCCATCGCATTGGCGAGCAGCTTTGCCCAAAGCTTCGGCTGCCGATACAGCGCCAGAAGCTGATCCATCGCCCGCCCGAAGGCCAGCCCATCTACCGGATGGAAGGTCACCCCTGTCGCCACCCCGGCGGCAAGCGTCGCGGGGCTTGCGCCGATGACGGTATCCGCCAACCCGCCCACCAGCGACACGATCGGCAGCGTGCCATAGCGGAGGCCATACATCTGTGTCAGCCCACAGGGCTCGAACCGGCTGGGCACAAGGACCGCATCCGCGCCTGCGAACAGCCGATGGCTCAGCCCCTCGTCATAGCCGATCCGCACTGCGACGCGGCCCGGGAACCGCGCCGCAAGGTTTCGCACGGCGCCTTCCAGTGCTGGATCACCAGAGCCAAGCACGATCAGCCCGCCCCCGCCCAGGACAAAGTCCGGCACCACCTCGGGCAGAAGGTCGATGCCCTTCTGGTCGGTCAGCCGACTGACGACGATGGCAAGTGGCCCCGGCACATCCAGCCCGAACTCCTCGCACAGCTTTGCGCGCGCCGTTGCCTTGCCCGACATCGACTTCGCCCCGAAAGCCGGGTCCTCGGACCCTGGGTCCCAGACGCCGGTGTCGACGCCATTCAGGATGCCCGACACCGCAGGCCCACGCGCTGCGATGACGCCTTGCAGACCCATCCCGAATTCGGGACGCATCAGCTCGGCCGCATAGGTGGGTGACACTGTGGTGATCCAGTCCGCGGTCACCAGCCCCGCCTTGAGGCTGGAGATGCCGCCGTAATACTCCAGCGCTTCAGGGTGGAAGACATGGCCCGGCAGCCGCAGGACCCCCAGCATATGCGCCGGAGCCCAGCCCTGGAAGGCGATGTTGTGCACGGTGATGACGGATTTCACCCCGCCCGTGCCATGGTAGGCCAGATAGGCCGGGGCCAGTCCCGCCTGCCAGTCATGTGCATGCAGGACGTCAGGCTTCCAGCCCTCCAGCCCCTCACGCGCGATCCGGGCACCAACCCAGGACAGGGCGGCAAAGCGCACGGCGTTGTCCGGGTGATCCCCCGACGGGCCGGAATACGGCCCCCCCTCGCGGTCGAAAAGATGCGGCGCGTCCAGCAGGAGGACCGACACGCCCTCGACCACGCCTTCCAGCACCCGCCCAGGACCGCCCCAAAGGTCGGCTTCCTGCCAGACCACGGGCCAGCCCGCAGCCTGATTGCGAAGCGACCGATAAGCCGGCAACAGGACCTTCATCTCCCAACCGGTCGCCGCAAGAGCCCCCGGCAGCGCGCCCACGACATCCGCAAGCCCGCCGGTCTTTACCAGCGGGACACATTCCGATGCCACCGACAGAACCCGACCGCCCATTTGTCATGCCTTTCAGAAGCTTCCCGCCCGGAGTTAAACCAGACTCCGGGCCAGGTCCAGTTCTTCAGCCGAGTGCCTTGGACCGCGCATCCAGCATGTCTTGCGTGACAAGCACGATGCCGCCTTCCGACCGGCGGAACCACTTGGCGTCTTCATCTGCATCCTCGCCGATCACCAATCCCTCGGGGATCACGACCCCACGGTCGATCACGCAATTCTTCAGCTGCGCCTTGCGGTTCACGGTCACTTGCGGCAGCGCCACGACATATTCCAGGCTGGAATAGCTGTGCGTCCTGACCCCGGTGAATAGAAGGCTGTTCGACACAGCCGAGCCCGACACGATGCAATCGCCCGACACCAGCGAACTGACCGCCGACCCACGCCGCCCGTCTTCATCGTGGATGAACTTCGCGGGCGGCACGATCTCGGCATAGGTCCAGATCGGCCAGGCGCTGTCATAGAGGTCCAGTTTGGGCACGAAATCTGTCAGGTCGATGTTGGCCTGCCAGAAGGCGTCGATGGTTCCCACATCACGCCAGTAAGGCTCGGTCTCAAGCCCGCTCATCACACAACTGTCGGCGAACTTGTGGGCCACCGCCTTGCCGTTCTTGACGATGTAGGGGATCAGATCAAAGCCGAAGTCGTGCGTCGAGTTGTCATCCGACATGTCGCGCAAGAGAAGGTCGCGCAGGAAGGCCCAGTCGAAGATGTAGATCCCCATGCTGGCAAGCGCATGATCCGGATCGCCGGGGATCGACGGCGGGTCCTTCGGCTTTTCCAGAAAATCGGTGATCTGCATGTTCTTGTCGACATGCATCACGCCAAAGGCCTTGGCTTCCATCCGGGGGACAGTCAGGCAGCCGATGGTGACATCCGCCCCGGCGTCGACATGCTGGCGCAGCATCACTTCGTAGTCCATCTTGTAAATGTGGTCGCCGGCAAGAATGATCGCGTATTTGATGCCGTAGCTGTCGATGATGTCGATGTTCTGCGCCACCGCATCGGCCGTGCCGCGATACCAGTTCACCTCGTCCATCCGCTGGCTGGCAGGCAGAATGTCGAGGTATTCGTTCCGCTCTGCCCGGAAGAAGCCCCAGCCGCGCTGGACGTGACGGATCAGCGAATGCGCCTTGTATTGCGTCGCAATCGCCATCTTGCGGATGCCGGAATTCAAAGCGTTTGACAGCGCAAAGTCGATGATCCGGGTCTTGCCCCCGAAGTAGACCGCCGGTTTTGCGCGCCGGTCGGTCAGTTCTTTCAGCCGACTGCCACGCCCTCCCGCCAACACGAACGCCATGGCCTGTGACGACAGGCGCTGGTTCGGTCTTGCTTTCATCGACGTCCCTCCCCCAAGGCGGTTTGCCCGCCGAAATTCAATCCTGCTGCAGATAGACTGCCGACAACGGCGGCAGCGTGACAAGCGCCGATTGCGTCTGGCCATGCCAGGGCGTCTTTTCCGTGGTCACCCCTCCCAGGTTGCCACGGTTGCCCCCGCCGTAAACCTCGGCATCGGTGTTCAGGATCTCGTGCCACTTGCCCGCTGCAGGCAGGCCCAACCGGTACTTGCGATCAAGCGGCGTCATGTTCACCACCGCCACCACCTGCTTGTCGCCTTCGCCGCCACGGCGCACCCAGGAATAGACCCCGGCCTCGGCGTCGTTCGACTCGATCCAGGCAAATCCCTCGGGGCGCGTGTCGTTCACATGCAGCGCGCGTGTGTCGCGGTAGACCCGGTTCAGATCGCGGACCAGCCGCTGCATCCCCTTGTGTTCCGCAATATCAAGCTGATGCCAGTCGAGGCTTTGGCCGTGGTTCCACTCCGCCCCCTGCGCGAACTCTTGCCCCATGAAGAGAAGCTTCTTGCCCGGATGCGCCCACATGAACCCGTAATAGGCCCGAAGGTTCGCAAACTTCTCCCAAGGATTGCCCGGCATCTTCGACAGCATGCTGCCCTTGCCGTGGACCACTTCGTCATGGCTGATCGGCAGGATGTAGTTTTCGGACCAGGCATAGACCATGCCGAAGGTCATCTGATGATGGTGATACTTCCGGTAGATCGGGTCCTTCTGCATGTAGGACAGGGTGTCGTTCATCCACCCCATGTTCCACTTGAAGCCAAAGCCCAGGCCGCCCCAGTTCGCCGGCCGCGACACGCCGGGAAAGGCCGTCGATTCCTCGGCAATCGTCATGATCCCCGGCACTTCGCCATAGGCCGTGATGTTCGTCGTGCGCAGGACGTCGATCGCTTCATAGTTCTCGCGGCCGCCGTCCTTGTTCGGCACCCACTCGCCATGCTTGCGCGAGTAGTCGCGGTAGAGCATGGACGCCACAGCATCGACCCGCAGCCCGTCGATGTGGTATTCCTCAAGCCAATACAGCGCGTTAGAGACGAGGTAGTTCTTCACCTCGACCCGGCCGTAGTTGTAGATCAGCGTGTTCCAGTCCTGATGGAACCCCTCGCGCGGGTCCTGGTGTTCGTAAAGCGACGTGCCGTCGAACCGGCCAAGCCCATGTGCATCGGTCGGGAAATGACCTGGCACCCAGTCCAGGATCACGCCAAGGCCCTTGCGGTGTGCGGCATCGACAAAGGCGCGAAACTCGGAGGGCGTGCCATGCCGGATCGTCGGGGCGAACATACCCACCGGCTGATAGCCCCAGCTGCCGTCAAACGGAAACTCGCTGACCGGCAGGCATTCGATATGGGTGAACCCCATGTCGGCGGCGTAATCTACCAACTGCTCGGCCAGTTCGTCATAGCTCAGCATCCGGTTGCCCGGCGCCCGCCGCCATGACCCCAGATGCACCTCGTAGACCGAGATCGGCGCATCGATCTGATGCTTCTCGGCGCGCGAACCCATCCAGTCCGTATCGCCCCAGTCGCCGCGAATTGTCCTGACAACCGAGGCATTTGCGGGTGGATGTTCAGACCCGAAACCCACCGGATCGGCCTTCAGCGGCAGCACTTGACCGCCCGGGCCCTTGATCTCGTACTTGTAGGCCGTGCCCTCGCCAAGCCCGGGCATGAAGATCTCCCAGACCCCCGTAGCACCGCGCTTGCGCATCGGAGCCCTGCGCCCGTCCCAGACGTTGAAGTCCCCCACAACGGAAACGCGCTCTGCGTTGGGCGCCCAGACGGCGAAATGCACGCCGTCGACCCCTTCATGCGAGATGACATGCGCGCCAAGTGCCTGCCAAAGCCTGCGGTGCGTGCCCTCGCCGAGAAGGTATTCATCCATCTCGCCCAGGACCGGGCCAAAGCGATAGGGATCCTCGAATTCCCAAGCAGTTCCATTGCCTTGCGCGCGGAACTTGTAGTGCGCCTTGCGCGCCATCTGGTGCGTGAAGAGGCCCGCAATGCCCGGGTATGCCACAGCTTCCGCCTCGGTCTTGCCCGACAGCACCCACAGCCGGTCCGCGCCGGGCACGAAAGCCACGACTTCCCATCCCTTCGCCGCTTTGTGCGGGCCAAGAATCCCGAAAGGATCACCGTGCCAGCCGCCAGCAATCGCCTCTGCGGCACCTTGGGTCAGTGTTGTCTCAGCCATGCTTCCCTCCCCGAAAAGCCTGCCAGAGTGCGCCCTTACAGCGCGGAAGTCGCCTGCCAGATCTCGCTCATGTAGCTTTTGATCGTCCGGTCGGACGAAAAGAACCCGCTTCGCGCCGTGTTCATCGCCGCCATCTTCCACCAGCGCGTCGGATCGGCATAGGCCTTATCGACCTGCGCCTGAGCCGTGCGGTAGGCGTCAAAATCCGAGGCGACCAGGAAGTAGTCCGAGTGCCACATGCCATGGACAAGCCCGTGATACCGCCCGGGCTCTTCGGGTGAAAAGCGCCCCTCGGCGATCATCTGCAGGACGTCCATCAACGGCTGGCTGGCCTCGATCGCCTTCTTGGCATGTTCCGGGTCTTCGCGGCGCTTCTGAACCTCGGCTGCTGTCAGACCGAAGAGGAAGAAGTTCTCTGCTCCCACCTCCTGCAGGATCTCGACGTTCGCGCCATCAAGCGTCCCGATGGTCGGCGCTCCGTTCATCATGAACTTCATGTTGCCCGTGCCCGACGCCTCTTTCCCGGCGGTCGAAATCTGCTCCGACAGGTCCGACGCCGGGATCACGCGTTCGGCCATCGTGACGTTGTAGTTCGGCGGATAGATGATCTTCAGCAGGTCCCCGATCGCCGGATCGTTGTTAACAACGACCGCCACATCATTGATCAGCCTGATGATTTCCTTCGCCACCGCATAGCCAGGCGCGGCCTTGCCCCCGAAGATCTTCACCCGTGGCACCCAACCCGCCTTCGGGTTCGACCGGACGCGGTTCCAGTGCAAAATCGTTTCCAGGATGTTCAGCAGCTGGCGCTTGTATTCATGGATGCGCTTGATCTGCACATCGAACAGCGCATCGGGGGATACCGGAACCCCCATCTCACGCGCGATCCAGTTCGACAGGGCGACCTTGTTCTGACGCTTGGCGGCGGCAAACTGGTCGCGGAAGCCTGCGTCGGCGACATGCGGCTCAAGCTCACGCAGACGGTCAAGGTCCGCCTCCCAGCCTTCGCCAATCGTCCCGGTGATCAGCGAGGACAGCGGCCGGTTCGCCATCCGCAGCCAGCGCCGGGGCGTGACCCCGTTGGTCTGGTTGATGATCCGGCCCGGATGCAACTTGTTCAGTTCCGGGAAGAGATTCTGCTTCACAAGGTCAGAATGCAGCGCCGAGACGCCGTTGACCTTGTGCGACATGATGAAGGCAAGCTCACCCATCCGCACTTCCTGGTGCTTGACGATGCCCACGTAATGCGGCCGGTTCGGATAGGCCCGGCGGTGCCAGCTGTCGATCCGTTCGACGATCTGCATGTGGCGCGGCAACACGTTGCCAAAGGTGAAAGTCGCCCATTTTTCAAGCGCTTCCGGCAAAAGCGTGTGGTTCGTGTAGCCAAGGCAAGCCCGCGCAATCGTAAGCGCCTCGTCAAAGGGAAGCCCGTGGTCGTCCGCCAGAAGCCGCACCAGCTCTGGCCCGGCGATGGCCGGATGCGTGTCGTTCATCTGGATCGCGACATGTTTCGGCAGGGCCCGCAGGTCGGAATGCGCCGACAGATAGCGGCGCAGGATGTCCTGCAGCGCGGCGGAGGTCAGGAAGAACTCCTGCTTCAGGCGCAATTCCTTGCCCTGATAGGTCGTGTCGTCGGGGTAAAGCACCCGGGACAGCGTCCGCGCCAGCGTCTCCGGTTCCGCCGCCGCCGTGTAATCGCCCCGATTAAAGCGTTCGAGGTCGAAATTCGTCGTCCCCTTCGCCCCCCAAAGCCGCAGCGTGTTGGCCCATTTGCCCTGCCAACCGATCACCGGCGTGTCATAGGCCTCGGCGGTCACGGTTTCCTGTGGACGCCAGACCTCGCGTCCGTCCCGGGTTTCGACCTGACCCTTGAAGCCGATGGTGTAGCGGCTTTCGGGACGCGCGAATTCCCAAGGATGGGCCTGCGCAAGCCAGTTCTCCGGCGTCTCGATCTGGCGTCCGCTGTCGAAATGCTGGCGAAACAGGCCATGCTCATAACGGATGCCGTAGCCATAGGCCGGGCAGCCCAGCGTCGCCATCGATTCCATGAAACAGGCCGCAAGCCGCCCAAGACCGCCGTTCCCCAGCGCTGCGTCAGGCTCGTCGTCGATCACGACCCGAAGGTCTTGACCGAAGGACGCCATCGCCTCGCTGGCCGCGTCATAGAGGCCCAGGTTGATCATCGCGTCCTCAAGGATGCGGCCAATCAGGAATTCCATCGACAGGTAGTAGACGCGCTTGCGGTCGTCCGCCCAGGTCCGCTTGGTCGAGGCGAACCACGGCTCGACGATCTGGTCGCGGATCGCGTGGCTTAGCGCCATGCGCCAGTCATGCGGGCTGGCGTGCGGGGCATCTTTGCCCACAGTGAAGGTGAGGTGCCGCAGGATGCTTGCCTGCAGGGTATTCGGAGTAAGGCTAAGGTCAGTCACGGATCTATCCAGCAATCTCTTCTCCTGAGAAAGCCTAAGCCCCGATGGGCGGGGGTCAAGCAGGCTTTCGAGGCGGCGGGTCGGAATGCCGCTGTTACCGCAAACATTAAGTCCATTTAAGTGATTTAAAGCGGTTTGGAAATCCGATTCGACGAATTTTGCGGCAGATCGGCAGCGATGTCGCAAATCAGCGCCAAGCCCTTGACGCGGCGGCGAAGCTGGGACCCTATCGGGGCAAAGAGGACATGTTCATGACCACACTTTCCGTTCCCGACATGAGTTGCAGCCATTGCAAGGCGAGTGTCGAAGCCGCCCTTGGCGCTGTGCCTCAGGCGGGCGCGGTCAAGGTTGACCTCGGCACCCGCAAGGTCGAGGTGACCGGCCCTGCCCCCGCGGACGACCTGATCAAGGCGCTCGACGCTGCTGGCTATCCGGCGACTGTCGCCTAGAGGCTTGGCCCCTAAAGGCTTGGCCCCGGTGCGATCTTGCTGCTGTCGCTGAACCGCGACAGGCGGAACCGCGAAAGGTCATGCCCGGTTGGCCGCCCCATGACCAGATCGGCGACAACCCGGCCCATGCCCGGCCCGATGCCAAAGCCATGTCCGCTCATCCCGGTGGCAATGGTCAGGCCGGGGATGGGTGCATGGTCGACGATCGGCACCACATCCGGCAGGCTGTCTATCATGCCCGCCCAGGCAGTTTTCAGCTTCGGGCGGCCAAGCGAGGGGAACGCTTTGGCAAAACTCTCTTGCACCTCGGCCAGCGTGCCCATGTTCGGAGCGGGGTTGAGGACGCGCTGCCGTTCGAACGGGCTGATCCCGTCCAGCGACCAGCGGCGCGGGGTTCGCCACGCGTCCGGAAAGTCCCTCGGGGCCGCCAGACGAAAGTTCGTCGACCGGAAATCCTTTTTCAGCACGGGCAGATAGACGCCAAAGCTGCGAAACGCGTCGCGCCCGATGAAGAAGTCGTGCCGCGCGCCCGGGGCGATGGAATAGCCGCCGTCCGCCCGCCTGCGAAACGCGAAATCGTCATCCGCCGCATTGCCCGGGAAGATCTCCGGCATCGGCTCGGTTGCCGCGACCGAGGCCAGCACCGAAAGCTGCGGAATGCCGATCCCCTGCGCCCCAAGGAACAGCCGCGACCACGCCCCCGCTGCCACAACCACATGGTCGCAGGCCACGCGTCCGGCCTCGGTCACCACCCCCACAACGCGGCCCGCCGCAAGGTCCAGCCCCCGCACGGCGCAGGCTTCGCGAATCACGACGCACTTCTCGACCGCCACTGCAGCAAGCGCCGGAACCGCGACCCAGGGTTCGGCCCGCGCGTCCGACGCTGTGAAGAGCGCCCCCTTCCAGGCTGCCGCCGCGCCCATCAGCATGCCCATCGTCTCGGCAGCCGTCAGAAGGCGGGTATCCAACCGATGCGCGCGGGAGTGTTTGGTCCAGGCCTCGAACCCTTCGATCTCGGCCTCCGTCTTCGCCAGATACAGCACCCCCGTCTGCCGAAAGCCCAGGCGATCCCCCATCTCGGCCGCCAGCCGCTTCCAGATCGACAGGCTTTCCACCATGATCGGGAGTTCCAAAGGGTCCCGGCCCTGCTGGCGAACCCAACCCCAGTTCCGGCCCGACTGTTCCCCGGCGATCCGGCCCTTTTCGCAGACCACCACCGACAGGCCCTTCTCAGCAAGGTGCCAGGCGGTCATCACCCCGATCACACCGCCGCCGATCACCACCACATCGGCACGGGGCGGCAGCGGTGCCGCAAAGCGGACCGGCGAGGTCTCGGAAATCGGAAAGCTCATCCCAGCCGCTCCAGAAGCCGCTGCATGAACCGGTGCCCGGCCTCGAACTCGCTGACCTCAAGGTATTCGTCGGGCTGATGCGCCTGGGCGATGTCACCCGGGCCGCAGACGACGGCGGAGTAGCCCGCATCCTGAAACTGCCCGGCCTCGGTGCCATAAGACACCACGTCGGTCGAATTCTCGCCCGTCAGAGCGCGGGCAAGCGCCTCGGCCTCGCCCTCGACTTCGGGGCGCAGGGGCGAGACGTCGAAGAACTTGGTCAGGCTCACCCCCGCCTCGGGTCGGCGGGCCTTCAGGGCCTGGTCCAGCGCCATCGCCGCATGGCGAAACGCCCCGGCATGGGTCTCGGGATCATCATCCGGCACGCAGCGCATCTCGACCGAGAACCGGCAGTCGGCGGCGGTGATGTTGTCCGCCGTCCCGCCCTCGATCCGGCCGACATGCAGCGTCGTGAACGGCGGATGGAACCGCGCACCAACCATGCCCCGCGGTCCCGCCTGGATGGCATCGTTGTGGTCGTTGACCCACCCTATCAGCCGCGCCGCCTCCATCACCGCCGACACGCCCTCGGGCAAGAGCGAGGAATGCACTTCATACCCCTTCACATGCACCGCATAGCCGGTGCCGCCCTTGTGCCCGGTGATCACCTTCATCCGCGACGGCTCGCCGATCAGTGCAATCGCGCCTTTGGGGATCACGCCTCGCATCGTCTCGATCATCGGCGGGGCCCCCGTGCAGCCCAACTCCTCGTCGTAGGACAGCGCCAGTTGCAAAGGCCGCGCCACACCGCGCCGTGCGGCCTCGACCACCGCCCAGACCGCCAGCGCGACATAGCCCTTCATGTCGCAGGTCCCGCGCCCGTAAAGCCGCCCGTAGCGTTCCACCACCGTCCAGGGGTCCGAGGTCCAGGTCTGCCCAGCGACAGGCACCACGTCGGAATGACCGGACAGCACCACCGCGCCTTCGACCCATGGCCCGGCATGGGCGATCAGCGCGGCCTTCTGGCGGTCCTCGTTCCAGTGCCGGAAGCATTCCACCCCGTTTCCGGTTAAGTAGCTTTCCAGCCAATCCACCAACTCCAGGTTCGAATCGCGGCTGACCGTCTGGAATTTGACCAACCGATCCAGAATCTGACGCGGCGTCAGCACGGTCATCGAGATTTTCCTTGCCATGTCTACATTTGGTAGCCAGCCTGTCCTTGGGTCCGGCCCGTGTCAATATCTGGCAGAATGACGCAAGGTTCGGTCATTTTGACCAGCAAACAGTCTGGAATCGCGCGGCAAATCGGGATTGATAGAAGTCCAAGAATCGGAAAGAGTTGACGACAAGGCAGCATGCGAAGGCTGCATGGCTGAAAAATCAGCCAATAATAACAAGACATAAGAACGTCGCGGGGAGTACTGAATGGCCGAACCGGCCGCGTCTGTCCTTGAAGTCAGGGACCTCAAGACCGTTTTCCGCACCCGCGGTGGCGAAATCCATGCCGTGAACGACGTCAGCTTCCATCTGAGGCGCGGCGAACTGCTTGGCGTCGTCGGGGAAAGCGGTTCGGGCAAATCGGTGACGATGATGTCGCTCTTGCGTCTGCTCCCCGCCCCTCCGGCCGAGATCCGGGGCGGAACAGCACTTTTGAACGGGCGCGATCTTCTTGCCATGTCGGACGAGGAACTGCGCAGCACGCGCGGTGCCAAGGTTGGCTTCGTGTTCCAGGACCCGATGACCAGCCTCAACCCGGTCTTCACGCTGGGCAACCAGATCATGGAGCCGCTGATCAAGCATCTGAAGATGACCAAGCCCCAGGCCGAGGCCCGGGCGGTCGAGCTTCTGGAACTGGTCGGCATCCCGGGCGCCAGTCAGCGGCTGCACCAGTATCCGCACCAGTTTTCCGGCGGCATGCGGCAGCGGGTGATGATCGCGATCGCTCTGGCCTGCAACCCCGACGTGCTGATCGCCGACGAGCCGACCACCGCGCTGGACGTCACGATCCAGGCGCAGATCCTGGAACTGGTGAAGGAACTCCGCCAGAAGCTTGGCATGGCGATCATCTGGATCACGCATGACCTTGGCGTCATTGCCGGGATCGCCGACCGGGTGATGGTCATGTATGGCGGCCAGGTCGTCGAACAGGCCCCGGTGCGTGAGCTCTTCGCCAATCCGCAGCACCCCTATACCCGGGCGCTTTTGCAGACGATCCCCCGTATCTCGGGTCCTCGGGATGCCCGGCTCAAGGTGATCGAGGGCCAGCCCCCGATCCTGACCGCCGCCTTGTCCGCCTGCCCGTTCCGCGCCCGTTGCGAACACCGTCATGACACTTGCGACCGGGCCAATCCCGCCCGGCGCGCGATCGACGACTTGCCGCTTGGCAAAGGCCACGACGTCGCTTGCCACTGGACCGCCCCCGCGCGGCAAGAGGCAGCTCATGCTTGACGCAACCGCCCCGCCGCTGGTGCAGGTCGAAGACCTGAAGATGCATTTCCCGATCTATACCGGCATCTTCCGCAAGCATACCGGCGACGTTAAGGCGGTGGACGGGGTGTCCTTCCAGATCGAGGCGGGCCAGACCCTGGGCCTTGTCGGTGAATCCGGCTGCGGCAAATCCACCGTGGGTCGGGCGATGCTGCGGCTTTACGTACCCACCGCCGGCCGCGTCGTGATCGACGGCGACGACGTGGCCAAGCTTGCCCCCGAAGCCCTGCGCAAGAAGCGCCCGACGATGCAGATGGTCTTTCAGGACCCGCAGGCCAGCCTCAACCCCCGCATGACGCTTGCCGACATCGTCTCCGAACCGTTGGACGAACACACCGATTGGACCCGCGACAAGAAGCTGGAGCGCGTCTATGAACTCATGGACCAGGTCGGACTCAACCGCCGCTTCGTGAACCGCTTTCCGCATGAATTTTCCGGCGGCCAGCGCCAGCGGATCGGCATCGCACGCGCGCTGGCGCTGAAGCCGCGCTTCATCGTCTGCGACGAACCCATCGCGGCGCTTGACGTCTCGATCCAGGCGCAGGTGGTCAACCTGTTGGAAGACCTGCAGGAAAAGCTGGGCCTGACCTATCTTTTCATCAGCCACGATCTGTCGATGGTCCGCCACCTCGCGCAGAAGGTCGCGGTGATGTATCTCGGCCGAATTGCCGAGCTTTCACCGTCGAAAGACCTCTACGCGCGCCCGTTGCACCCTTACGCCGAGGCGCTTTTGTCGGCGGTGAACGAACCTGACCCGGTCCTCGCCGCGCAGCGCAAGCGCATCATCCTGAAAGGCGATGTCCCGTCCCCGGCCAATCCGCCCAAGGGTTGCAATTTCTGCACCCGCTGCCCCCGGGTCATGGACATCTGCAAGACCGTAAAGCCCGACCTGATCCAGGTCGAGCCCGGCCGCATGGTCGCCTGCCACCTATACACCGCCGCCGGATCAACCGGCGCATCCGAGGCTAACGAGCGTAATCAACAAGGAGAGACCCAATGAAACTGAGAACCGCCCTTCTGGGCGCAGTGGCCGCGCTGGGGCTTGCCCCCGCCGCCTTTGCCGAACGCGGCACCGACGGCGAGGTGAAGCTGACCTTCCCGCAGGCCGTGTCGATCATGAATACCTACCTTTCGGGCGGGACCAAGGACATCTACGCCGCCTCGATGGTGGTCGAGCCGCTTGCAGGCCTGACGCCCGAGGGCGTTCTGGTGCCAAAGCTGGTCACCGAGATCCCGACGCTGGAAAACGGCGGCATTTCGGCCGACATGACCTCGATCACCTGGAAACTGATCCCGGGTCTGATGTGGTCGGATGGCACGCCCGTCACCGCCGATGACGCGGTCTTCACCTGGCAGTATTGCACCCACCCGGAAGGCGGCTGCAGCCAGGCGACCAAATACGAAGGCATCGCCTCGGTCGAAGCTGTCGATCCCTCGACGATCAAGGTGACCTTCGACGGACCGAAGGCGAACCCCTACACCGCCTTCGTCTCGGCACTGTCGCCCGTCCTGCAGAAGGCCCAGTTCGAGGCCTGCCTAGGTGCTGCTGCGCCCACCTGCACCGATGCCAACAACATGCCGATCGGCACCGGCCCGTTCAAGGTCACGGGCTTCACGGTGAACGATACCGTCACGATGGCAATGAACGAAAACTACCGTGATCCGGCCAAGCCCGCCTTCGCTTCGGCAGTGATCAAGGGCGGCGGCGATGCCGAAGGTTCAGCCCGCGCAGTGATGGAAACCGGCGAATTTGACTACGCCTGGAACACCCAGATCCCGCCCGACAGCCAGGCCGCGATGAGCGCTGCCGGCAAGGGCCAGTTCGTCGTCGCCTTCGGCACCCTGGTCGAGCGGATCGAGATGAACACGACCGACCCCGATCCGGCCCTGCCGGAAGGTGAGCGCGCGACCGCCAAGCACCCCCACCCGATCCTGTCGGACATCAAGGTGCGCACCGCACTGTCCAAGGCCATTGACCGCACCATTCTGGTCGAAGTCGGCTACGGCGCCGGTGGCAGGCCCACTTGCAACGTGATCCCCGGGCCGGAAGGCTGGGCCTCGGACAACGACGGCTGCATCGCGCAGGACATGGAAGGCGCCAAGGCCCTGCTGGACGAAGCGGGCTGGGTCGTCGGTGCTGATGGCATCCGCGAGAAGGATGGCAAGAAGCTGAAGCTTCTGTATCAGACCACCGTCAACCCGATCCGTCAGGACTTCCAGGCGCTGGTCAAGGATTGGTGGACCGAGCTTGGCGTCGAGGTCGAACTCAAGGCCATCGACCCGGGTGTCTTCTTCGGCGGGGACGCGGGTTCGCCCGACACCTTCCAGAAGTTCTACGCCGACGTCGAGATGTATGCCAACAACTCGGAAAGCCCTGACCCGGAAAGCTACCTGGGCCAGTACCAGTGCAAGAACGCACCGTCGCCGGAAACCCAGTGGCAGGGCGAGAACATCAACCGCTTCTGCAACCCGGACTACGATGCGCTCTATGCGACTTTGGCCACCACGACGGACCTCGCGGCACGTCAGGACATCGCCAAAAAGCTGAACGACATGGTGACGAAGGACTCCATGACCGTGATCCCGCTGGTCCACCGCGGCACGCTCTCGGCGCATTCGAACGCGCTTGGCGGCGTGCAGATCAACGCCTGGGACTCGGAACTGTGGAACGTCGCGGACTGGTTCCGCGTCAAGTGACCTGATCGTTGCGGGGCCGGAGCGATCCGGCCCCGCAGCTTCCTTCGCACCCTCCCCCAAGGCACAAGCCGCATGCTCACCTTCACGCTTCGCAGGCTCCTGCTGGCCATACCCACCCTGCTGGTCATCAGCCTGGTGATCTTTCTGCTTGTCGACCTGGCACCCGGCTCGCCGATGTCCGAGATTCCGCTGACTGTGCCCCCCGACGTCCGCCAGAAGATGATCGAGGCGCTTGGGGCAGATCAGCCGGTCTTCTACCGCTACTTCCTCTGGCTACGGCAGTTCTTCTGGGTGGAACCCGCCTATGTCATCGACGGCTGGTTCGGCACCACCTGGGCCGAGGGCGAACAGCGCATCCTGTCCTGGCAGTCACGCAGCCCCGTCTTCACCATCATCGGGCAGCGCATCCCCCAGACCCTGACCGTGATCGGTACCGCCTATCTGGTCGGCGTCCTTATCGCCGTGCCCATCGGCATCTACTCAGCCTACCGCCAGTATTCGGTCTTCGACCAGGCCGGCACGCTGTTTGCGATGATCGGCTTTTCCGTGCCGACCTTCTTCTCCGGCACCCTCTTCATCATCATCTTCGCCGTCTGGCTTGGCTGGTTCCCGACGAAATACGACACCCAACTGGTGGTCAATGACTGGGAAAGCTTCCTCCAGCAGATCAAGCAGATGGCCCTGCCCGTGATGACACTTGGCCTTGCCAACGCGGGCGCGATCAGCCGATACATGCGATCATCGATGCTGGACAACATGGGGATGGACTATGTCCGCACCGCCCGCGCAAAGGGCATGTCTGAACGCACCGTCGTCCTGAAACACGTCCTCAGGAATTCGCTGATCCCGGTCGTCACCGTCATCGCGCTTGGCATCCCCGCGATCTTTGGGGGCGCGATCATCACCGAGAACCTTTTTGGCGTGAACGGCATCGGCGCCGCCCTGATCGGCGCGATCCATGCTAACGACATTCCGATGGTGCAGACGTTGGCCTTCATCTTCGCGGTCCTGATCGTTCTCTTCAACCTGATCGCCGACGTCCTCTACGGCCTTCTCGACCCGAGGATCCGCTATGACTGAAGCCAGCACCACCCCGCCGAAGCCCGCCAGCCAGATGCGCGACATCTGGAACCAGTTCCGCACCCACAAGGGTGCCTTGTTCGGGCTGATCACGCTGGGCGTCCTGATCTTCGCCGTGCTAATCGGCCCCTTTCTCTGGATCCCCGAGAAACTGACGGTGGCCGAGGCGATCAAGCTGAAGAACCAGGGGCCAAGCCTGCGTTTCCCCTTCGGCACCGACCAGCTTGGCCGCGACATGTTTTCCCGGATGCTCCTTGCGGGCCGCGTATCCTTGGCCGTCGGCTTCGTCGCCATGACCATCGCGATTGTCTTCGGCACCTTCATCGGCATCATGGCCGGCTACTTCCGCCGCCTCGATGGCCCGCTGATGCGGCTGACCGACATGTTCCTCGCCCTGCCGCTGATCCCGCTTCTCCTCGTCATGGTGATGCTCTTCCGCGACCGGGTTGCGGGGCTCATCGGGCCGGAGCTTGGCGCCTTCACCCTGATCGTCTTTGCCATCGGCATCACCTCGTGGATGTCTACCGCCCGCATCGTTCGTGGCGAAGTGCTGACGCTGAAAGAGCGCGAGTATGTCCTTGCCTCCCGATCAATCGGCGCGCGCCCGAACCGCATCATCTTGCGTCACATTCTGCCAAACGTGATCTCGCCCATCATGGTCGCGGCCACCCTTGAAATCGCCGCGGCGATCATCACGGAGTCGGTCCTTAGTTTCCTTGGCCTCGGCTTCCCGCCGGACTTTCCGACCTGGGGGCGGCTTCTGTTCGACGGCCTGCAATACATGCAGGTCTACCCCGAACGCGTGGTCTGGCCGGGCCTTGCCATCTCGCTGACGGTGCTGTCGGTGAACTACATCGGAGACGGCCTGCGCGACGCCCTCGACCCCCGCATTCGTGGTCGGTAACGCTCCCGGAAACGCTCGTCGTCGCCTTCGGCGCTCCTCGCTTGCCACCCAACGACGAGAAGCCGAAGGCGCACGAGGAGCGATGCGTCAGTGCAGCGTCTTGCGGATACGCCGCACCATCAGCCAGACGCCAAGCACCACCACCGGCACCAACCCGGCCAGAAGCACGCCGTGGCTGATGTGCAGCGCGTGCGCCGCAGGCTCCAGGAAATACGCCGCCAGGTTCACCGCGTAATAGCTGATCGCCACGGTCGACAACCCTTCGACGGTGCGCTGCAACCGCAACTGCAGGTCCGCGCGCTTGTCCATGCTTTCCAGCAGCTTCTGGTTCTGCGCCGACCTCTCGACGTCCACCCGGGTCCGCAGCAGCTCCGCCGCCCGTTCCGCCCGTTCGGCCATCGCCGCAAGCCGGCTTTCGGACGACTTCACCGTCCGCATCGCCGGATCATAGCGCCGCATCATGAACTCGGCAAAGGTTTGCCGGCCTTCGATCCGCGTCTCGCGCATCACCTCGATCCGCTGGTTGACGATGGCCTCATAGGCCGCCGTCGCGCCGAAGCGGAAGGAAAACTGCACCGCGAGGCTCTCCAGCTCGGCCGAGATCGTCAAGAGGTCGTGCAGCGCCACTTCCGGCGCGGGCTCTGCGTTGTCGAGGCCCGAGACCAGCGCCGACAGCTTCGGGTCCAGCGCATTCAGCCGCCCCGACAGGTCGCGTGATCGCATCAGCCCCAGCATGGACATCGCCCGGTAGGTCTCGATCTCGCACAGCCGCTGCACGATCCGTCCGATCCGCCGGGTCCCGGTACCGGGCGCCACGAAGACCGCAAAGCGCATGTGCCCCGCCGGGTCGATCCGGAAATCCCCGGCAACGACCGCCGCCCCGTCCACCACACGGCTCACCGCCAGGCTTTCCGGAACGAACCACTCGTCCACCTTGCGCATCAGCTCGTCGCCCGAGGCAGGCATCAGCTCGACCCGGATCAGGACCGAGGTCAACCGCCTGCCCGGTGCTGCGGCCAGCCAGTCCTCAGGCAGAACCTCCGCCTCGGCCGGATCGAAGGGCCGCGCCGAGACGCCTTTGGTAAAGGCCGTGTAGGTGACGAACTCGGTATGGCTTTCCCACTTCAGCTCGGCCCGTCCGATGGGCCCCTGAAAATGTGTCGCCCCCGGCTGCGGATGCGCGCTGCCATGTCGGTCAAGCAGCGACAGCAGGTGCGAAAGGTCCTTGCCCCGATCCCGGTTCTGCGCCTGAACCGGCTCCTTGACCGCCACATAGACCGCCGTCGAGGGCACCTCCAGCGACGGGAACGGCCGCGCATGCAGCTCGTTCACGGTGGCGTAGCGCAGGGGATGGTCGGAAATCGGCATGTCTCAGGGTCCGGGGGCCGGGTAGGCCCGATTCGCGAATAGCCAGATTTTTCGTGGAAATCCATGGATTTGTCAGCATGCCAAGGCATACCCGTCCGCTTGCGTCCGCGTTGCCGCAAACTTTTTCATCCCCAGGGGCGTAGGGCGACCCGTCTGCTTGCGTAGAGGCAATTACGAAACCCACAGCAACTTACCCCGAAAGGACTGACCATGCGCAGCTACCTCCTTCTTGCCTGCCTCGCCCTTCCGGTGAGCCCGGCCCTTGCCGACATCACCGTCACCACCGACCGTGGCGGCAGCGGCGTGATCTCGCGCGATTGCGAGCGCGGCAACGGTCAGGCCTCCTGCACCGTGCAAAGCGACTACACCGGAGCCGAGGGCAAGACCGCCTCCAAGACCCGCGTCCGTACCGCCGAGCGCGGCTACCGCGCGGTCGAGGTCTCGGTGACCGGCCCGGAAGGCAACACCCGCACCCGCGAACGCAGCTGGACCCGCGACTGATCCAAGACAGGACCGTGCCGGGGCTTGCCTCCCGGCGCGGTTTCACCAAGCTTGGGGAAAAGGGTTCGCGGGGACAGGTGTGACAGCGGACGAGGACCGGCAGGCCATGGCGGCGCTCAGCTCCGGGGACCGGCAGGCCCTGGCGCGGCTGATCC